>CBFHVV010000200.1:0-1049 GCA_965658965.1 Croceimicrobium sp. | reverse complement strand
AATGATAGATAGAGGCCAAAATAACTCCGCTCCTACGGCAGGGTTAATAACAACACCCTGTGATGTTAAGTTAGCAATGTAACCAGGAGCTTGTGCCATCGTAATAGCAATCGTTAATATCCTAGTTATCTGATTCAACTTTCTACGACCACTCTCTCCTTCCTTTTGCATCTTTTGAATGCTCGGAACCGCCATTCCTAATAATTGTATAACAATACTAGCAGAAATGTAAGGCATTATACCCAGAGCCAAAATGGAGGCATTTGAGAAAGCGCCACCAGTAAAGGCATCAAGAATCCCAATTAAACCACCATCAGCTTGATTTTGTAAACCTGCTAAACTGTCTGTATCAATACCTGGCAATACCACATTAGAACCGAGACGATAAATTAAAAGGAGACCCAAAGTGAGTAAGATTTTCTCCTTTAGCTCCTGAATCGCCCAAATGTTCTTGATGGTTTCTATAAATCGCTTCATGCCAGAGTAAATTATACTGTTTTCGCTTCGCCTCCTAGCGCTTCGATTGCTGCTTTAGCTGATGCAGAAAAAGCATTTGCTTCAATCACTAATTTAGATTTTAGCTCTCCACGACCTAAGATCTTAACCTTATCCTTACGTGATACCAAACCATTATCCACTAAATCACTGATAGAGACAGTGTCCTTAATCTTACCATTGTCAAGTAAGGACTGCAGGCTGTCAAGGTTAATACCATTAAACTCTACGCGATTAGGGTTTGTGAATCCAAATTTAGGAACACGTCTTTGTAAAGGCATTTGACCACCTTCAAAGCCTATCTTAGATTTATAACCACTACGAGACTTCGCACCCTTGTGCCCACGAGTTGAAGTGCCGCCATGGCCACTACCTTCTCCTCGAGCAATACGCTTGGTATTCTTTACAGAACCGTCTGCTGGTTTTAAATTGTGTAAATTCATATTAAATTATTCTAAGCTTAATACCTTAGTTTACTTCTTCAACACTTAATAAGTGTGAAACTTTTTTTACCATTCCTAAAATCTGCGGAGTAGCCTCGTGCTCAACAGTTT
>CBFHVV010000199.1:238-1050 GCA_965658965.1 Croceimicrobium sp. | reverse complement strand
ATAGAAATAATCATTGCCATTCTCGTATCACTTAAACCTTCTGCAAACTGCTTAAAGGTTAAAAACCCTAATAGGGGTATTAGGCTTAGGCAAATTATGGTAAAGTAAGACTTCGCCTCGGCTAAAACCGCAGGTTCTTGCCCCATAAAAGGCAGCACCAGCTGAAAAGCAAGAAGGACTAAAAACATTAAAATAGAGACAAAGGTGTTGAGGTAAATCCCGTGCTTTAAAAAACTACGAGCCTTTAACGGAGCACCTTCACCATCGGCATTTGCAATGGGAGTAGTGAGGCCATAAGCCATCCCTATCCCAAAAACCATGGGAACAACAAAAACTGAGTTAGCGAAAGCGCCCGCGGCCAAAGCTACTGTGCCTAAGCCACCAATCATTATGCTGTCTGCCAGTCCAACGCTAACATGGCCTATTTGGCCAACCATAACCGGCCAAGCAATTGACCAGTTCTTTTTAAAATGTTCTTGATGTGTCAGAGTAAAAATATTGGTGGCAAAGGTAGCCAAAGCAAGAAAGGTTTTGAAGCTATTAATTTAAAAAGCTCACTCGCTACATACCAAAGAGCTGTAATTATGTTTGGGCTCACCCGAGGAGCTTTAATAAGATCAAATGCAATTGTCTTTAGGGAACTTTTTTATCAGTAATTACTGAATGCACACTGCAATAAAAAGGCGAGGCGACTAGGGGAGAAAACCTATACTTTCTTTATTAGTCAATTGCCTTTGTTGCTTCCTTCTGTTTTTCAATATCACCTTTGAAAGCTTGAGAAATATTTTACCTTAAAGGAGAAAATTTCAGAA
>CBFHVV010000199.1:0-228 GCA_965658965.1 Croceimicrobium sp. | reverse complement strand
GCAAGAGATGGTTCTAAGAAGACAAATTAAGAGCCAAAGGCCCAGTCTGATTTAAGTAAAACCAAATTTAGCTGTGGTCTTAGCGAGTGCAGCGTTTATTATTTTTTCCGAATGCATGAATAGTATTATATAAATAATTCTAAAATCATTGTTATTTTTAGAGTTGGCTTATTATTTTGCGGCCAAATCAAAAAACCAAATGCTAAAAAAAATTACCGGGCTTTTATT
>CBFHVV010000198.1:0-1103 GCA_965658965.1 Croceimicrobium sp. | reverse complement strand
AACGGGACTGAAAAGAAAGGGGTTACAATTTGTAAGCGAATCACAAATGCTGGTACAAATAGTCTCGACTCTTTGGTAAGAAAAGCTTAGATGTCCAGCATTGTAAAAACTTGAAGGCACAATAAAGGACTCAATATCACTATTACTTTGGCCTGTAAAAGTGCCTGAGCCAGAGCTGTTAGAATAATTAAAGATACTAGGAAGATTAGTAGGAAGGGAAGTACTGCTGAACTTCCGCATATTAACAGCTTTTATTGCCAAGGTTGGCCATGGACCAATAGTGTCTGGCAAAAAATAAGTATCGCAATCACTAGGCAAACAAGAGATTGTCATATTTAAATTCAGAAAATTGGCCCCAGCCGCTGCTGAGACCACTTCAAAGTTACCAGCACAATCTCGAGTTGCGAAATAAGCCGTATCAGATACATTCCACGCACTACTAAAAACACCATTGACGTCAGTATAGCCTATAATATTAGCCTTCTCGAAAGTAGGTGGATTCTGCACTCCGTTACTGTAAAAGAGATGGGACCCATAGTAATAGAATATTGCCTGATCTGCCACGGGGTTACCATTACTGGTAAGAGTTAAGGTGTGCTGTGCTAAAGAACTAAAGCTTAAAGATGCTAATATTAGAATAATAAAGTTTTTCATTTGAAAATATTTTTTTCACCTCTAAATTATAAATATCTATCACAAAATATACATTTTAATAGCATAAAGTGCTTCTCAATTATCTAACGAAAATAAATTTAAAAAAATAGATCCCAAATAATATCAAACAGACTTCATGGTAAGAGCCATAGTCCTTAGCCAAAATTATCACAGTAGAAACATAGGCAAAAAAATATTATATAACCATTTTCACCTACTAAACAACTAGACCCCAAAAAATATCTACAAATTTAATACTCACCTTACCAAAATAAAAACCCAGCCATAATGACTGGGTTTTAAAAAATATTTACATGTTGATTATACCGCTAAAAACGATACATTAAAAAGACTTACTCAACAATTAAGCGTAAAGTTTTAGTAGCGGTTTTACTACTCACTCTTACTAAATAGGCACCTGACTCTAAGTCCGAAATCTCTACTTGATT
>CBFHVV010000197.1:0-1107 GCA_965658965.1 Croceimicrobium sp. | reverse complement strand
GTTTGTAATGAGCTACAAAATCATCAGCTACTGCTTTTATACGATCCGGATCACCCAGAATCACGTTCATATTGGTCGTTGACTTCTTACTTTCTTCCACATGATATTCAGAGGCACCTTCGGCAACCATCTGTGAGTAATAATCTTCTATTTCACTTAACTTCTTATTCTCTAATAGCACTTTAGCAGCGCGACCTTCATATACAATTTTAACTGTAATCTCATCCTTAACCGATTCCGCCATGGTGTACGAATCAATCACTTCGCCAAACACATTTAGTGTTCCGTCAATCGGTGTCCCTGTAAAACCTACAAAGGTTGCATTGGGCAAAGAATCGTGTAGGTATTTTGCAAAACCAAACGTTTTTTTAACGCCTTTCTCGGTAACTTTTACTTTTTGATCTAAGTTAATCTGACTCCGATGTGCTTCATCTGAAATGCAGATTACATTGGTTCTATCGGTCAGTAATTGAATGTCTTCCGTAAACTTATGAATGGTAGTTAAAAATACTCCTCCGCTTTTTCTGCCTTGTAGCTGTTCTCGTAGTTCTTGTCTGCTTTCTACACTTATTACTGTATTGTCGCCAATAAATCCTTTGGCATTGGTAAATTGACCTGAAAGCTGCTCGTCTAAATCTATTCTATCCGTTATTAAAACAATGGTAGGGCTCGAAAAGTAAGTGCTTTTCATCAATAACCGTGTTAGAAATAACATGGTAAAACTCTTGCCACAACCTGTTGCGCCAAAGTAAGTTCCACCTTTTCCATCACCATCTGGTTTTTGATGCTTCTTTATGTTGCGTAATAATTTTTTAGCGGCATAATATTGAGGATATCTACAAACAATTTTCTCATCCTTTTTCGAGGAGTCGGGCAAGTAGATGAAGTTTTGAATAATGTCCACCAATCTGGTTTTATTAAACATGCCTTGAATTAAGGTAAACATGGAGTCGATCCCATCTACTTCTTTATCTAAGCCTTCAATTTTCCGCCAAGCGTAGAAGAACTCATAGGGGGCGAAGAACGAACCTGCTTTGTTATTGGCCCTATCACTAATCACACAAAAAGCATTGTATTTAAACAGTTCCGGAATATCTCTTTTGTATC
>CBFHVV010000196.1:0-1143 GCA_965658965.1 Croceimicrobium sp. | reverse complement strand
ATTTTAAGGCATTGCTCAGGACCAAATCGTACAAACGTCGTGGGGTGCCAACCAGAATATCGCAACCTTCTAAAACAGCTCTTTTTTGTGGATTAATGTTATTGGTACCGCCATAAACTCCTAAAGAGCGTACGCTAAGGGTAGTGGTAAGCAGTTCAATTTGCTCTACTATCTGGATCACCAGTTCTCGGGTAGGAGCTAAAATTAAAACTCTTGGATTTATCTGATCAGAATACTTTAAGTCCTCTAAGATTGGTAATAAATAAGCGAAGGTTTTACCGGTACCCGTTTGGGCAATACCCACAAAATCAGAACCCGATTTAATCGGTGAAAATGATTCTTGCTGAATGGGGCTTAGTTCTTCAAAGCCCAAATCTGCAATAGCATTGCGCAGCTGTTTTTTTAGCTTTAGATCATCAAAAGTATTCATGCGGTAAAAGTAATTAAGAATATACGATGGCGGTGCTTTTCCCTTTAAAGAAAAAGTTTGCTAAAGCTGGTTTAGTAGAAAAGCTTTCGAATGCCAATAAAAACAAAGATCATTAGGCTATAGCTAAGGAAAAAAGGTAAGATATACTCCTTTAAGCCGCTAATTAAAAGTATTGAAATAACTAAAAGTTGAAAACCTAAACCAAAGGTTGAAACTGCTGTCATTAGCCATTTAGGCAGCACTTTACCCTGAGAGGCGTTTTTATCAAAAGCATAAATAGTTTTATCGAAGGCACCATAAAGAACGGTGTAAAAGGCAAAGAGAACATTAACATGTTTTTGCAATTCTCCCGCAAGGGCAACTGGCCGATCAGTTTCAAAAATCCTGCTGGTGGTGTCGCCATTAAAGCGATTCCTTAAAATAACGTAGTAATAATTATACAAGGTTCCTTGCAACTGCAATCCCACAAAGGCAAAGAAACAAAGCCAAAGGCTAGCATCGGTAATGGACCAAATAGCAATAAAAAAGAGGGCATTGAGTATGATATCAGCCACCGAATCTAGATAGCGCCCGCTGTAGGAAGGGGTGTTTTTAAGACGCGCTAATTCGCCGTCAGCGGCATCTAGGATAGATTTGAAAATGAGGAAAAAAGCGGCTAGCCAATAGTGACCTTCTACAATGCAATAAATATCAATTAGGCCAGAAATTATAAA
>CBFHVV010000195.1:0-1154 GCA_965658965.1 Croceimicrobium sp. | reverse complement strand
CAAGAGTCTACCTGGTTTACAGAACCCATACGAACAGTAGAGCTATTAGACAGTTCTATGACTTTGTCTTTTGCATTATCTCGTGTTACTTCTAAATCAAAATGCTTAATAAGATTCCTTTGCAAATCAAAAGAAATCTGCGAAAGAGAATAGTTAGGCGACATAATTAGAATATTCGCGCCCGGAATGAGAGAAACAAGCTGACCAATAATGTTTGCAATATAAGTTTTACCCTGTCTTCGAGAAATAGCTGCACATACAAAACGATACTTCGGGTCATTTACGGCATTTATAATTGCCATTTGAGACGGCAAAGGCTCAATACCTAAAAGATCTAGATATGAGCCTACTTCTAGCTTTAGGAATCTATCTTCGGAGGCAAAGTCTACAATTTTTTCTGAAATTATATCTCGTCTACTTACTTCTACTGCCATAATTATTCTTCTTTTTTACCTGAATTTACATAAAGCCCGAACCAAGCTGCGCCCGCACCTACTACTACTGAGATTAACCCTGCTTGTTGAGTGTTCGGGTTTTCTAGTCCAATAAACCACTCAAAAGAAAGATAAAGCAGATAAATATATGTAGAAATAAATAGGCGGGGAAAGGGCCGCCAAGCATCCACTGCTTTAGCAAGATCAATCCATTCTTTATGCTTATTAGAGGATTGAGGTTCCATTTTACCACTTCACCTTATTGGCCCAATAGGCCGCTGACATTTTACCTTTTGCTATATTTTTTGCATGCCGTGCTTTAAAAGACTCTCGTCTTTTTCTATAAGAAGCGCTTTCTCCGGCTTTCTTCGGAGAACCTTTTACACCTTGCTGGCCAAAACGAATAGTTTTTGTTTTACTACCAACCTTCGCTACTACTACATGAGATTTCTTCGGATGGCTCGGAGTTCTCTTCGGCTTGTTGTAACCCTTCAAGCCAAGCTTTTTCAGTCTGGGGTCCCGTTTCTTCGATGAAGCTCTCTTCTTGCGTGCCATTGTGTGTCTCTGAAACAGCGGATTTTGCTGTTTCCTCGGTAGAAAACTTGTGTTTTTTACCGTCTATAATTGCATACCAATGTCTCTTACCTCTATAAACCATAATTTAGTCTTTGAAGCCAAAAGGCTTTCTTGTCACTACTTCTTTTTTCTCTTTTTAGCGTA
>CBFHVV010000194.1:0-1199 GCA_965658965.1 Croceimicrobium sp. | reverse complement strand
GACGCAGATTCAAGTTTTGTTACTTATGCTCCCTTAGGGGTAATTTTGGGAATAATGCCGTGGAACTTTCCCTTTTGGCAAGTTTTTCGTTTTGCTGTGCCCACTTTATTAGCAGGAGATGCCGTTTTGTTAAAACATGCGCCTAATTGTCCGCAATGTGCTTTGGCTATCGAAAAGCTGTTTCGAAGCATCAATATACCTGAAGCTAGCTACCAAAATATTTTTACTTCCCATGAAGAAATAAGCTTTCTAATTGAGCAAGATAGCATAGCAGGTATAAGTCTTACCGGAAGCACAAAGGCGGGTTCTGCTGTGGCAGGAACGGCTGGCAAGGCTTTAAAACGTCAAGTTTTGGAATTGGGTGGTTCCAATGCCTTTATCGTTATGGATGATGCACCGGTAGGTAAGGCGGCGCGTTTAGCCGCACAAGCTCGCTTGCTTAATGCAGGTCAAAGTTGCATTGCGGCCAAAAGATTTATTATTCATACTGCTATTTACGAAGAGTTCCTGCAGGCTCTGAAAAAAGAATTTGAAAGCTACTCGGTAGGGGATCCATTAAAGGAAGCTACCCAAGTTGGTCCCTTGGCACGGCCTGATTTATGTGATACCCTGCAAAACCAGTTTAAAACATCCGTGCAAATGGGGGCGCGTTTAATAACAGGGGGAGATAGAGATCAAAACTTTTTTACGCCAACCATTTTAGCAGATATTACGCCAGAAATGCCAGTATTTAAGGAAGAGGTTTTCGGTCCACTGGCGGCGGTAATGCCATTTAAAAGTATAGATGAGGCCATTAGTTTGAGCAATGCCAATAATTTTGGTTTGGGTTGCAGTTTAGTGGGGGCTAATACCGACTCGCTCTTACAGATAGTATCAGAACTTAATGAGGGGGCTGTGTTTATAAACGAATTGGTAAAAAGCGATCCGCGTCTTCCTTTTGGCGGGATTAAAGACTCTGGCTATGGTCGTGAGCTTGCGCAAGATGGAGCGCATTCATTTGTAAACATTAAAACTGTTTACTTGAAAAATGAGCTAGATTAATCGTCCAAAGACATACAGGAGGAATACAATTACTATTATTCCTCCTAAAATATAGAAACTACCACTGTAATGCAATTTGTGTAGTTTGAGATCTTTACGATATCCCCATAAAAGATAAGCAATAAACAAGGTCATGAAAATGCCTGCAAAAATCCAGT
>CBFHVV010000193.1:0-1212 GCA_965658965.1 Croceimicrobium sp. | reverse complement strand
GTATTCAAAAATACAGCGGTTACCGTTGGGACCTACTTTGTAGGTGATTGGGTTGATGGTGCAGAAATTCGCGATCGCAAAGGTTTGGAGGTTCGATTCTTCGAGCAAGATCAAGATAATGCCGTTAAAAACTTAGTGACCATTGTAGCGGAGGAGCGTTTAGCGTTCCCAATCTACAAGCCTGAGAGCTTTGTTTACGGTACCATTTTGACCGACATCAATAAGATTAAAAACTACACTTAGTAGTCCTTTACTCTAGATGAAGAGCCTCGCCAAGTGCGGGGCTTTTTTTATTTCGTATTTTTACCATAAATATTTAGCAATGAGCAAGATTGAAAAAAGCGCAGAGGGTGCCTATCAAGTGATTAAGACTTTTCACAACGATAGGATATACTTAGCAGGAACTGCGATTAACGTTAAGAACGACAAGTTAAGCGCAGAGCTACAAGCAAAAGGATTGATTGAGCAGCGAGAGGTAAAGGTTAGTAAGCCAGCGCCAAAAAAACGCGGACGCAAATCAAAAACCGATGATAAGAAGTAGAATATTTTTTGATTATACTGGTTCTACATGGCCCATTACGACCTCTGAGGCTAAGAATTATCTGCGCGTAACCTACTCCGATGATGATACTTTAATTGGGGATTTAATTTCTAATGTAGGGGATATTTGCCAACGAGTTGCAAATAGTCAGGTAGTGGATACGGTGGATGTTAAAGTAATTGCTATCCAGCCAAGCACAGAATTTATACAGGGTAATAAAATAGAACTCCCTTATCCGAATAGCTCCATTTCTATTTCTTCTGTTACTGTGGATGGTTCCGCGATTACCTCGGATGATTATACTTTAGGTTCTGATAATGTTTTAACTTTAGATAGTCAGCCCGCAAGAGATGTTGTGGTGGTGGTAGAATATACTGCAACGTTATCGGATTTGGTAGACCTTACAACTCCCATGTTAAAGCTTATTGCAGATGCTTATGAAAACCGCACGGAGCAAAGCATAGAGAGTTTAAGTATTGTAAAAATGAATGCCAAAAAGTACTTACAGAGCTTTGTTAGTGGCGCAGATATGTTTTAGCAATGGGTAAAAAAGTAAATATCGCGGTAATGATTGCCGTGCATGGTCGATTAGAATTAACGCTACAAGCTATTGATAGCCTTGAGCAGTTAATTTTAGATGTAACAGGGCAATTACCCGAATTATTTACAGC
>CBFHVV010000192.1:0-1290 GCA_965658965.1 Croceimicrobium sp. | reverse complement strand
GTTCGGTGGGCGAGCTTCTTTCAGTCGCAACCCAACTCACTAGACCTTTGATTTTAATTTTTGGCGTTCGTAATTGAGGCCAGAAAACCTACTAATGACGAACCTGACTAAATTGTAATTTGAGTCTTCGTATGAATGGTTTAGGGCTAAATGTCATCAAATCTTCATGGAATCTGGCCCAGATTCTCTTTTCTCAGGATGACCTTGAGTTTAAATTTAACTTGATTGAAAACCTTGGCACACCGTCACCCTGAATTCATTTCAGGGTCTTAGAGCAATTTGAAAACTGGTTCTCGGCTGCCAGCATAAAGGCTAAATCAGAACCATTTTCTCAAATCTCTCCACTACAAGCGCAGCCGTCCAAAATCTCAATATCGAGATATCGCCCTGTTGGGGCTACACAAAATCGCACCCTAGCTCAAGCGTTAATCAAA
Source organism: Croceimicrobium sp. (assembly GCA_965658965.1). Classification (GTDB taxonomy): domain Bacteria; phylum Bacteroidota; class Bacteroidia; order Flavobacteriales; family Schleiferiaceae; genus Croceimicrobium. The sequence continues at coordinate 856 of CBFHVV010000192.1, read as the reverse complement.
AAGCCAAAACTGTAACTAATTGAAGAATCCAATCTTAATACTAAGTACTAATAGCGAAGCGGTCTAAAATCTATAAAAAAGATGCCGCCCCGTTGTGGCTTACTGAGATTTCACCCCTGCCTAAAGCCTTAATCAAAAAGCTAAAGCAAAAATTCATTGCAGAATCCAATCTCAATACTAACTACTAATAGCGCAGCGGTCTTAATACTAATAATGCCACCTTGACACGATTCTTAGATGGCAGATTTTTTGAAAACGGATAGGAAAAATAGAATACAATGAGTGCCAAAAACACTGTTGAAGAAAACAATACTTCAGAAGAACAAAAGCTAAACGAAGAGCAAGTTCAAGAAGAAACTCAGGGGAACGAAGCGGCAGAGAGCCCAGAAACAGAGGGCCCAGAACAAACGGAAGAAGATGAAACCGCGGTGAAAATAAAGGCTCTTGAAGAAGCCTTAGCGCAAGAAAAGGATCAGAAATTACGCCTATATGCCGATTTCGAAAACCATAGAAAGCGCACCGCTAAAGAAAGAGTAGAACTCTTTGGCAGCGCTAACCAAGAATTAATGTCAGCTTTACTGCCAATTGTAGACGATTTTAATCGTGCTTTAAAAAATGTAGAAAATAGTGAGGCAGAAGAAGGCATTCGCTTGATCTACAATAAATTCGAAAATGTACTACAGTCAAAAGGCCTAAAGCCAATGGACGATACTACCGGAAAAGATTTCGACGTTGACACCATGGAGGCCATCACCCGCATTCCTTCACCTAGTCCAGATCTTAAAGGCAAAGTTGTTGACCAAATCGAACAAGGATTTTTCTTAGGAAATAAAATCATCCGCTATGCACGTGTAGT
>CBFHVV010000191.1:0-1328 GCA_965658965.1 Croceimicrobium sp. | reverse complement strand
AATTTATGACTCCTACATTTCTACACTTATAAAGTTAAAAAGATATCCATTCGCTAGGACCACTTAGTTGAAATTAAAAATCACTATCCTGCAAGGCCGAGAACGGTAGAACTAAATAACCTACTGAAGACCCTAGACTAACAGGAAATCATTCTAGAAAAATATATCTTTCTTGACCTAAAAAAACTTAATTTTCTAAGGCTTTGTCAGTCTTTCAAAGCGCTTTCTATTTCCTGACAGGACGAACTGAAAAAGATTCTCGATAGCCCTTTTTAGTGACTATTTCCTTAGCTATTTCAGAAGAAAAATTAGTGCTAGAAATAGTTGATTGAGTGTGTAGCTCCTTAATCTTTTTATCCAAATTAGTAAGGAAGTAGATAAAAGCTTTGTTCATATGCTTAAAGAATTCGTAAGTATGGACCTTATCAAACGAAGTCCGAAACTTTTTCCTTATTAATTTTATACTTAAAAAGGAAATTAACTCCACTTGGTCTTCGCTTAAATCATCATAAGGCCTAAATGCTTCCTTCATAATTATTAAAAGATCGAACCCATTCTTGGTCGTGAAATCCTCTATTCTCAGCTCTCTGAAGTTAGCCTTGAATTCAGTCATGCCATTCCTTAGAGCCTCTAATGCAATGAGGCATTCGTTCAGTTTTTTTTCATCTGCAGTCATAGTTTTATCACCTATTTAGTGTGTTAAGCATACCCTATAATTCAACGTTTTCTTCAACTACAAGCCCAACCGTCCTAATGTTTATTTTTTTATTGGCTTAGAAACACATCTAGCTTATATCCAAATAAAAAACAGGGACATGATGTGTAAGCTCTCCCAAATTTGGGGTTTCAACAAAACCGCGAATTCACGCCTCAGTCAAAACTAATTCACACCCGTCCAAAATAAATAAAAGAGGGGCATGAAGGTTTTCCCCATTTTTGGGGTGCTTATAAAACCACAATATCATGCCCCAGTCAAAACTAAATCTTTTTGCTCAGCTATTAGAACGCATTGACCGTTCCCGGTTCAAAAAGCTGGTAAAAGCGCATAAGAGCGATAAGCATGCTAAAGGTATAACTACTTGGACTCACTTTGTCAGCAGCCCAGGCGCTCAAAGTATGAAGTATCGAAATGGAAAATTAAGATCGCCTTAACTAATCCCGCTAAGGCGGCCTTAAATCAAATTATGAATTTAATAGGCTAACTTAAATTTCCCCGTACTCGCCAATTTCGCCATATCGCCTGCGACCTTATCATCTACAATCCGTGCATAGTGCTGAGTAGTTCTTAGGTTGGTATGCCCAAGCATCTTACTCACGCTTTCAATGGG
>CBFHVV010000190.1:0-1330 GCA_965658965.1 Croceimicrobium sp. | reverse complement strand
GTGCAGGATTCAGTTTTTCTTCTGTATCTGCACTTTTGCCTAAACCAAACTTATACCATGCCATGTTTATCTCTTTGAATATTAACCCATCTCATCTGCTTAGTTGCAGTTACTAAAGAGGGGTTACGCCCATATACTGAGTGTAATTGTAAATGATGGTTGTGGCACAACGTTACGGTGTGCTCGTATAATTCTGCCCAATTCTCTTCTATAAACTCATCTCTCCAGATTACAATGTACTCATCGGTATAGTGCTCTGGGCGAACTTTTTGTTTGTCTATCAACCACTTATCAAGTAGAGGGCTTAAACTGTAAAAATGATGAAAGTCTAATTTTTCTGTAGAACCGCAAATATGGCATTCAGTGTCTTTCTTGTAAAGAGATTTAGCTTTATCTCTAATGTACTTAACAGGGTCTCTTTTTAAATGCTTGCTCTTTCTACTTATAGGTTTTTTCATAATTTAATACCAGAATTATAGCGTGAGGAGGTTAAAATGTCAAATACTATTTTTAGTTAGGTGATTATTAAAATCCACTAGAAGATGTTTCAAATGAATACAAAGCGTATCTTAGAGCGTCCGCCATATGTGAAGCTCCATTATGTTTAGGCTTTTCTTTTGCAAGGTTAGGATTAGGGTCCCATTGATATTGGTCTAATGCTGCTAAAGTTTCCTTGCATCTTTGGTCAACCATTAACTTATCGTTATCAACAATTCTTTCTACGTGAGCAATTCCGTCCAAAACTGACTTTTTCGCATTAGTTGTTGAAATGTCGTATTGTTGAGCAAAGTCAAATCGTGTTTGTTGGGCTGCAGAATCAATAAAGATATAATCAATGCCCCACTTATCAATAAGCCGCTGTATTTCTGCTGCATGTTGTTCTGTTGTCCTCTCGCTATTTAAATATTCATCTACTAAGTAGTATTTATCTTCATCCCAGTCATAGGCAATTACACACAAAGCAGTTGGGTCTCTATAGCCTACGTCAAGGCCTGCTATAATATCCATACGTCTAGTGTCTATTTGTTCTAGATTGTCTACGCACTCTTCGTGATTAAAGTTCCAGACTTGGCCTTCGAACGTATTAAAGTCTGCTTCGTACTCCTGGCGAAACTCAGCCTCTGACATACTTTTTCTAGCTTCATCAATGTCGCTTTGGGCCATTCGAGGGTTATCTTTATAGGTAGCTTTTACAGAAGCCCATTCAGGAAACTCATCTGAGTAGCCCCTATTAAAGAACTTAGCAAACCAGTTGTTCTTGCCGCGAGGAGTAGAGATAAAGATAGCTTTTGAATTTTCTTTATCTAGTGTGGGTCGAAGCGCAACGTTG
>CBFHVV010000189.1:0-1371 GCA_965658965.1 Croceimicrobium sp. | reverse complement strand
GCTTTAGACAAAAAGAGGCTTACGGCTGTATCGTCCAGACAACTGGGAATTTATACTACCGGCAGTTAAATTACGATAAGTTTAAGCGAAAAGTTAGCGAAACTTGGTTTAGAAACGAGTTGTTCTATAAATCTGTTAACTACTACTACGATGATAATGGATTGCTAAAATTTGAACTCATCAGTCAGTTCAATAATAGTATTGACTCCCTTATTATTGATAAATACGTCTATTATTACCACTAAGTAAGTCCAAAAAAAAACAATCTTTTCTTTAGGTAGCCCTTATTTTTTATCTCTTTATAGCACTTCACCTCCTTTACTGTCCGCTCTTTTTGCAGCTCAGAATAAATCGATGCGCTAAGCCTCCATTTAATTTCCATTTTTGGCAGGCGAGTCTAACTTTATTTAAAACGTGCTTTTAAGTCCGACATCCGGTAACGTGAAATTCGCGCAAGCAGGTCATTTTGCAAGACTAACTGATAACTGCTATTGCGAAGCTCAATCACATAATCCAAATTCACCCACCAAGACTTATGCGATCTAAAACCTGATTTATAAGTTTCCAATTCCTGTTCTAACTTGGCGATATTCTTACTAATGGTAAAACTCTCTCGCTTAGTATGTATGGTAGAATAAGCACCATCGGCCTCTATCGCTATAATTTCTTCTGCTCCAATAAATCGGCGTGACCCGCGATCCATCACGCTTATGGAAATTTTAGAATCGCGATTTAGCTGTTGACTTAGTACTTGATAGCGGCGGCTTTTATCCTGCAGATCCAACCTTTCCTCCGCTCTTTTCACGGCTTCTACCAAACGCTGAATCTCCACTGGCTTAAGCAAATAATCGACCGCAGCAAGCTCAAAGGCTTTGATAGCATATTTATCATAGGCGGTAATAAATACGATTTCGAAATGTATAGGGTCAATAAACTTCCCGATCTCATAACCCGCAAAATTGGGCATGTCTACATCTAGAAAAACTAAATCCGCTTTATGATGCTTCAGAAACTGTACCCCATCAAGCAAATTGGAGCAGCTTTTTAAAACCTCCACCTGGGGGCAAAACTGATTTAAAAGAATTTCAATATTCTCTCGGGCACTAGCCTCATCATCAATAATCAGGGCTTTTAAAGCTCTCATCTCTTTGGGTTTATTAGCCTTTCGGCTGATGGGTTTAATCTAATTGATAAGGTAAGCTCACCCATACTTCGGTTCCAGTCGCCTTACCCTTCTCTTCCAAATCTTTATATTGGAAACCTATAGAATGACCATAATCCTTGGTTAAAAATTGAAAGCGCTTTTCCAGAGCTCCCGTTGCAAAAGAATTATGCTCACCGCGCTGCCGATTATTAATTTCTCGCGAAGCT
>CBFHVV010000188.1:0-1407 GCA_965658965.1 Croceimicrobium sp. | reverse complement strand
AACTAAACGCAAAACCCTCCGTGAGCTCCGTGTAAATCTCCATGGACTTTGTGGTAAAAACCATTTAACCACGGAGATTTCTATGTTAACTGACAAGAAAAAAAGCTTCTTTTTATTAGAAGCCACTAAGTCGGGATATATGGGGTTTGTCTCTTGATTACAGCAAACATTCGATGAACGAGCTTATTTCGTATGGCATTAAGTACACTCATTTTGTTTTTGCCTTCTGCAACCTTTCTTAGGTAATAGTCTCGAAGCTCTCCTTTGGCTCTCACTGCGGCCATAGCCGCCATATGAAGAAGCTTTTTCAGGTTAAGGTTAGCATAATGTGAGACTCGAGATTTCTTTATGATTGTGCCTGATTCGTTGGTGAATGGTACTACACCAGCATAGCAGGCCAAGTGTTTGGCATTGGTAAATAATCTAAAGTTATCGGTACGAATAATAAAGTGTATTGCGCTTTGAGTACCAATACCCTTAATACTCATTAAAAGCGCCATATTGATGCGTATCGACTCCTCTTCCTTGGCTACATTTTCGATCTTATTTTCGGCCTTAAGAATTTGCTTATTTAAACTTTTTAATACCGGGTCATAGCTGTCTTTTAGCACTTTATAGAGCTTACGATCGTGGGTTTTAGCCTCGCGTAGTTGATTCTCTAAAGCGACTCTTTTATCGATTAGAGTATCTCTTACTTTGATCAGTTGCTCCATAAGTGTAACTGTCTCACTCCGCTCACGGTAGGCTAGTTGCTTATCTTTATAGCGATAGGCGTACTCGGCGATTCGAAGTGCGTCTTGGCGGTCATTTTTACCGCGCATATCGGTACTGGCACGTTTGATCTTTACCGGGTGTTCAATCCAGAGGTCTATTCCAAGCTCTAGGCATGCTCTTTTTAGCGGACTACTGTAAATACCAGTTGCTTCACAACAAACCAGAACTTCTGTGTTGTCCATTTTTTCACGCTTTAAAGTGCTCTTGAGGAATTTAGTTATCGCACTTTGGCTGTTAACGATAATCTTTTCTAAAACCAGCTCTTTTTTCTCGGTAATTACCGCAATGTCTAATTTAGATTTTGATACATCGATACCAATAAAATACCTTTGATCCATAATTGTATATAAAGTTTTGGCTTCCACATTCAGTGTCGTCTTCCAGGTCCTTACTAATAGGTCGTGAGCCTAAATTTCTATTTGGAGCTACACTGAAGGAAACAAGGGTCAAAATCTCCGTTTAGGCCTAAAAACCTTTGGCACGAAATGATTCCCCTTGTTTCCTGTGGAAGTTAATTCACTTCAAAATTAATCGCTTCCTCGATCAATTTTAAAGCAGTTACAAACTAAAGGAGCACAAAGAAGACACATAGAACACAAAGCAAGACTAAACGCAAAACCCTCTGTGTACTCC
>CBFHVV010000187.1:0-1533 GCA_965658965.1 Croceimicrobium sp. | reverse complement strand
GCTTGGGGAGTTTCGTTTTGGTTGTTTCTACTAAGAAGCCGCAGCTGTTGCAGCTATAATCTTTTGTCCGTGCTGTGCTCTAATGGAAAGCCACTGCAAATGCCAGGAGGAACACGCTCATAGGTTGTTCCATAAGGACTGCGGGGGCATCATGGCGCGCCTAAGGGGAAAGAAGAATTAGATTTTAAGTGCTTGGTGGAATTAGGACGCTCCTTATTTTTTGAAGCTCAAGAAGCAAAACAAACATTTAGCAAGCAGCTATAAAACAGCTTAGGCTTGCCAATGCACTAATTTTGGGCTTGGATTTAGATTTGAATTAGAGATGCAACTGCTTAGTGCTGCTCCACAGAGCGGATTTTATCGAGAAGGGTACTAAGGGTTTCCGCTTCTTCAGCGCTCAGCTTATCAAGCGATTGATCAATTAGGATTTCTCGCTCGTCGATTTTAGCCAGTTTCTCTAAGCCTAAGCTTGTGATGCATACATCAACCAAGCGTTTATCGGAGGGGCAGGTCATTTTTGTAACCAAGTCTTTCTTCATTAAGCGGTCTACAATGCGAGATGTATCGCTCATTTTATCGAGCATGCGCTCACGAATTTGTAGCGTGCTTAAGGGTTTAGGATGGCTACCGCGTAGAATGCGTAAAACGTTAAACTGCTGATTGGTGAGGTCTTCGCTTTGCAAAAGTGAACGCACCTTTTCCTGCAACCAGTTATTGGTGTAGATAATATTGATAAAGGCTTTTTGATAAGGACTGCGGAAATCCTTTTGCTTTATTTCTTCCTGAATCCCCATTTGAGTGGCTCTGTTTATAGAAGGAGCGAAGTTACTGTTTAAACATCAATAAACCATGACAGAAGAGTTTTTGCACTATTTGTGGAAGTATCAGAATTTTAATAACTCTTTTAAATTGACCAGCAGAGGCCAAACTTTAAAGGTGATTCACCCTGGTTTTCACAACCATAATAGTGGTCCAGATTTTTTAGAAGCTAAAATTTACTTGGACAATCAAATATGGGTAGGGCAGGTTGAACTGCATATAAAGTCCAGTGATTGGTATCGGCATCAGCATCAGTTTGATCCTGTTTATCAAAATGTAATTCTGCATGTAGTTTATGAAGATGATCAGGCAGTTTATCTAAATTCAGTAGAGGAGGTACCTTGCGTGGCCTTAAGGGGATGTTTCGACGAATACCTCTATTGGCGCTTTGAGCAATTGATGCAAAATCAAGAAAGTATTGCTTGTGCAAGTTCTTTTAAGGGTGTGGATGACATTTTAAAAAGCAGTATGATTGATCGGCTGATCGCTGAAAGGTTAAACTATAAGAGCACTACCTTAGACGCTATTTTACACGAAACCAAAGGGGATTGGCAAGAAAGCTTTTATCGTTTTTTGGCTTTTGGCTTGGGCTTGAAAGTTAATGCAGAACCGATGCTAATGCTTAGCCGCTCTTGCCCAAGCCAAGTTTGGCGTCCTTTTCGGGATAAGCATAAAAGGCTAGAAGCTTTTTTCTTTGGTCAAGCCGGACTGCTG
>CBFHVV010000186.1:0-1546 GCA_965658965.1 Croceimicrobium sp. | reverse complement strand
TAGGAAGACCATCGGCCCGTGAGCATAAAAATTCTTTGGGCGAAGAGACTTACCGCGCCTTAGTGATTAATGTGGTAGTGCCTTTTTTGTTTCTTTACGCTAAGAAAAAGGATTTAGTTGAGTATCAAGAACGTGCGCTAGGATTTTTACAGGCCTTGCCGGCAGAAGGAAATAAAGTAACACGAATTTACCAGGCTTTGGGAATGAAAACAAGTTCTGCTTTAGAGACGCAGGCACTTTTGCAATGGTATAAATTTTATTGTGCGCCTAAAAAATGTTTAAATTGCAGCGTGGGAAATCGATTAATTAAAAGCTAAACATGGATAAAATTAGAGATGTTTTTGAAAGATGGGGCTTTGAAGTATGCGCTCGATCTGGAGAACGTATGGGCATTTCCGCAGGAGTAGTGCGACGATACTTTATTTACACCTCTTTCTTAACCTTGGGATCTCCGGTGATTCTATATCTTATTTTGGCCTTTTGGATTCAAATTAAGGATCACCTGCGCAGTAGACGTAATTCCGTTTTAGACTTATAAAATTGCAACAAGGCGGCCTTCTTCGCAAATTTAGCATCATCGTTTTATTGCTTTTGGGCCTCATGACTATTGGGGTGCTTGGCTTTATGTTGGTGGAAGGCTTTAGTTTCTCGGAGGCCTTTTATATGACGATTATTACCGTGAGTACGGTAGGTTTCGGGGAAGTACATAAGCTCAGTAATGCGGGGCAGTGGTTTACATCATTTTTAATCATTGGCAGTTTTGGTACCTTCGCATTTGGCCTGAGTTCTCTTACACAGGCCTTAATTTCGGGCGAATTGGCGCGAGAATTTAAAAAACGGAATTTGAATAAAGCAATTAATCAGATTAGCGATCACGTAATAATTTGCGGTTATGGTCGCAATGGGCGTCGGGCGCATGCTAAGCTTTCGGCTTATGGTCAGGAAGTTTTAATTATAGAAAATAATCCCAAAATTATTGAGCAGCATTTGCGCGATGATAAAATCTTATTCTTGGAGGGCGATGCTACCGAAGATGAGGTTTTAACGCAGGCTGGTATTGCGAGAGCGCGTGCTTTGGTGAGCACTTTAAGTAAGGATGCGGATAACCTTTTTGTAATAATATCTGCGAGAAATCTCAATAAAAAAATCCGCCTGATTAGTCGCGCATCTAGCGAAAGCACGGAAAAGAAGTTGCGCACCGTAGGAGCCGATTCGGTGGTAATGCCCGAAGGTGTAGGCGGCGGACATATGGCCTCTTTGGTGGTTAATCCTAATACAGTGGAGTTTTTAGAGCACCTTTCGGTAGAAGGGAGTTCGTCTATTAATCTCGAGGAAATAGAGCTGAGCGAATTAATTGGTAAGGCCAGTTCTTGTAGCTTAAATGAATTAGAAATTCGTCAGCAAACGGGCTGCACGGTAATTGGTATTCGCGACCCAGAAGGAAAATATCATATTAATCCCGCTAGCGATTTATTGTTAGCGGCCCGTTCTAAGCTCTTCGTATTAGGTACGGCAGAACAAATAAAAAGTCTAAACGAGCTTTTAG
>CBFHVV010000185.1:0-1583 GCA_965658965.1 Croceimicrobium sp. | reverse complement strand
CTATATGCACAGTATTTTGCATTGCAGCGGGATCACCAGGACCATTAGAAATGAACAATCCATCTGGATTCCATGCTTTCATTTCCTCTAAGCTAGTGTCCATTGGAAATACCTTCAAATAACAATCGCGCTTTGCAAAATGCCTTAAAATATTTCGCTTCACTCCCAAGTCTAATACTGCAAGCTTGCGGCTTGCGGTTTCTTCGCCGAAAAAATAGGCCTCGGTAGTCGCTACCTTTGAAGATAGTTCTAAGCCTTCCATCGAAGGAACGGCTTTCAATTGTTCTCTTAATGCTGGAATATCTTCAGTATGAGTGCTAATAATCGCATTCATCGCACCCTTGCTTCTAATATGACGCACCAAAGCACGAGTATCCACATCGGCAATAAGCAATTTGTTGTTTTCTCTAAAATAGTCCAACAAAGAGCCTTTAGCTCCGGCTCTACTTTGTTTGTGTGTAAAGTTTTTACAAACTAAACCAGATATTTTGATGGAATCAGATTCTACTTCATCCTCTTTAACCCCATAATTACCAATGTGTGCATTGGTAGTTACCATTAATTGACCAAAATAACTCGGGTCGGTAAAAATTTCTTGGTAACCTGTCATCCCAGTATTGAAGCAGATTTCGCCTGTAGCGCTACCTTCAATTCCCACGGAACGACCCCAGAAGAGAGTTCCATCTTCTAAAATAACTACGGCCTTTTTTCTTGTTTGTTTGGTCATAATTTAAAAACTGTTCAAAGTTAAGTTCTAAACCCTCAAGCACAAAAAAAAGGGATAAGAACTATTAGCCCTTATCCCTTAATATTTGTTAAATGATTGCAATTACTCGCTCTCTTTTTCTTTTGTATCAGAATCAGCCGCTGCTGGAGTCTCTTCAGTAGCCTCTACCTTTGCCTCAGCAGGAGCTGCTTGGGTTTTCTTCGCACCGCCTCTACGTCTACGCTTACCACTAGCCTTTTCTTTACCATTGGTATAGATTTCATTGAAATCAACCAATTCGATCATACACATTTCGGCATTGTCACCTAAACGAGTACCGGTCTTAATGATACGAGTATAACCTCCAGGACGATCACCTACTTTTGCTACAACCTCACGAAATAGTTCAGTAACCGCGTGCTTGTTTTTTAAGTAAGAGAATACAATTCTACGATTGTGAGTATTATCCGTTTTAGCCTTTGTGATTAAAGGTTCTACGTATACTTTTAAAGCTTTTGCCTTTGCAACAGTAGTATTAATTCTTTTGTGCTCAATTAATGAGTTCGCCATATTGGCCAACATGGCTTTACGGTGAGGAGCCGTTCTACCCAGATGATTTATTTTCTTTCCGTGTCTCATCGGTTATTAGTCCTTGTCTAATTTGTATTTTGTAATATCCATACCAAAGGTCAAACCTTTTGTTTCCACCAACTCGTCAAGTTCAGTTAAAGATTTCTTCCCGAAATTTCTAAACTTCATCAAGTCGCTTTTTGTGAAAGTAACTAAGTCGCCAAGAGTATCTACTTCCGCCGCTTTTAAACAATTTAAAGCACGTACTGAAAGATCCATATCAACTAACTTGGTTTTAAGCAATTGA
>CBFHVV010000184.1:0-1629 GCA_965658965.1 Croceimicrobium sp. | reverse complement strand
TATTGCCCACCGAAAAGCCACGACTGAGACTCCCCTGCGAGCTTAGGCCTTTAAAAGGCTTAAACTCTTGGCTACTCAGAGAAAATAAATCTTGCTCTTGTAATGGACGACCCTGCCTAGCAGGCGCTAATATTTGGCTTGTATCTTTTCGTGAAAAGGAACTAGGCAATTTAAAGGGAATGCTGTAATAATTAAGGCGAAGGGTATCTTCACTAGGATCAGCCAATATTAAAAAACGCGGATCAACACCTTTAAGCTGAAAATCGACTAGCTGCGCATCTCCCGAAAGGGAAAAAAAAGCGATACTATCGCGTAAAACCAAATTACTACCTAAGTTAATGCTATCGCTTAAAGGCAAAACCAAGACCGACTTTTGCTGAGCACGCATCTGCGTAAGCGCCATGCAAGCTAGAAAGAGTAGAAATACTTTATATTTTAGGAGGCGGATTGCGATAATGCTATTATTTTGCAATTTATAACGGCAAAAGTGCGCAAATAGGTTGTGATATGGCGAAGAAGCTTATTTCTTATAATGTAAATGGCATTAGAGCGGCAAAACGCAAAGGCTTTGATGAGTGGTTGGAAAATAGCCAAGCCGATGTAGTACTGATCCAAGAGACCAAGGCGCAGCCTGATCAAATTGAGGAAGAGGTCTTTAGCAAATTAGGCTATCACTGCTTTTGGCATAGCGCTGAGAAAAAAGGTTATAGCGGTGTGGGAATTTTAAGCAAGGAAAAGCCCAAGCACGTAGAAATTGGCTGTGGCCTAGATTATATCGATCGTGAAGGACGAATCATTCGCGCCGATTTTGAGAAATATTCGATTATGAGTGTCTACGTACCCAGCGGCAGCAGCGGCAACGATCGACAGGATTTTAAGATGGAGTTTTTAAAAGATTTCAAAACCTACATAACGGCACTACTAAAAGACATTCCCAATCTAATAATTGGTGGTGACTTTAATATTTGTCACACCGAAATTGACATTCACAATCCCAAATCAAACAAGGATACCTCGGGCTTTTTAGCCGAAGAAAGAGAATGGGTGAGTTCTTTCTTAGAAATTGGCATGAATGACTCTTTCCGCCGCATTTATCCCGACTTAAAAGATAGCTACAGTTGGTGGAGTTACCGAGCCAATGCGCGAGCCAATAATAAGGGTTGGCGTATCGATTATCAAATGGTTTCTCAGGCCCTAAAAGAAAATATTGTAGATGCTAGTATTCTTACCGCGGCAAAGCACAGCGACCATTGCCCGGTGCAGGTGCGTATAAAATCTTAAGGTTTCATTATAAATTCGTCTGCATCACTTAGGAAAGCAAATTTTGAACGAGCCTCTTTAACCCGACGATATTCTAGTTCTACCAAGGTTACACTTTGGGCTCCAGGCTCAATGTAAGAAATTCTAGTTCCTAGCGGGTCGCGCACCACCGAATCGCCCGAATGATAAACGCCATTGCCATCTTCCCCTACTCGGTTAAGGCCTGCCACAAAGCACATATTTTCAATAGCTCTGGCTTTTAATAAGCTTTTCCAGGCTACCGCTCTGCGTTCGGGCCAATTGGCCACAAAAATTTGCAAATCAAAATATTCGGTATTTCTACACCAAACCGGAAAACGTAAATCGTAG
>CBFHVV010000183.1:0-1642 GCA_965658965.1 Croceimicrobium sp. | reverse complement strand
ATCATAAATCGCAGTTCTTTCCAGCTTTTATATTTCCGCCAACTAAAGTCTAAAATTGGAGGTTTTAGGTAGCTGAGCTAAAAAGATGCCTTGGCCTAGTTTTATCGGTAAAACAACTCTTGATCAATATATTCCCACACAGAGGGTGGAAGCATAAAGCTGAGGTCTTTCCCTTCTTTAATAGCCTTGCGGATATCGGTGGAGGCAATTTCTACAATGGGCGCATCAGTAAGGTGCACTTTTGGGTGCTTGGCTAAATCGCCACCATCGGCACCAATGCGAGGGTAAACATAAAGCTCGTGATTGGCCAAGATAGCTTCGTGGTTTTTCCACTTTTTAAAACTCTGTAAATTATCGCCACCCATAATTAGATTGAAACTAATATCGGGATACTCCTCGCCTAAATAGGCTAAGGTGGTAGAGGTATAAGATGGCTGTGGTAGCGAAAACTCTATGTCGCTAACCCGCAATTTATAATGCTCGCCAATGGCTAGATTAACCATGTGCAATCGCTGGTAATCGTCTAATAAGCTGCTCTTCTTCTTATGTGGGTTGTGAGGTGTAACAACAAACCAAACTTCGTCGAGGTCGGTGCTTTCCAACATGTATTGGGCAATAATGCAGTGCCCTACGTGAATAGGGTTAAAAGTTCCGAAGTAAAGTCCTACTTTTTTCATTTTCCCAAAAAGACTTTTAAAAGAGATTCAGCTTCTTTTTTTGCGACTTCTAAATCTCGGTTGACCAATATATGGTCGAAACGGTCGGAGCGACCAATTTCCTTGCGCGCTTTGGCCAAACGCTGACGTATTTTATCTTCACTGTCGGTATTGCGACCGCGCAATCTTTTGGCTAGTTCGTCTTCGCTAGGGGGCATCACAAAAATGGCTAAAGCTTTATCGCCATAAAGGCTTTTCAAGTTGAGGCCACCTACTACATCAATATCAAATATTACGGTCTGACCATTCGCCCAAATTCTTTCAACTTCGCTGCGCAGGGTTCCGTACTTAGTACCAGCGTACACTTCTTCCCACTCAATAAAATCACCTTGTAAAACGCGCTTAGTAAAATCTTCATCGCTTAGGAAGTAATAATCTTTCCCATCAATTTCTTCTCCGCGCGCGGGGCGACTAGTGGCCGAGATGCTGAAGGCTAAGTCTAAGCCCTCTTTTTGCAGCAGGTGCCTAACGAGTGTGGTTTTCCCAGCGCCCGAAGGTGCCGAGAAGATGATGAGTTTTCCGCTTTTTTCTGCCATCGAGTAGCTGCTTTAAAGGATATTTAAAACCTGTTCCTTAATTTTTTCCAGCTCATCTTTCATGCCTACTACAATTTTTTGCATGCCAGCGTGATTAGCTTTACTACCTAAGGTGTTAATTTCCCGCCCTATTTCCTGACTAACAAAACCTAATTTTTTGCCTGCTTGTTCACCGGCTTCCATCAGCTCTTTAAAATAATCAAGATGTGCCCTTAAACGAACTTTTTCCTCGGTAACATCGAGCTTTTCTAGATAATAAATGAGTTCCTGCTCAAAACGATCTTTATCCACCTCTACCTTGAGTTGTTCTAAGCCACGCATTAATTTATCTTTAATTCGTGCTGTGCGTTCTTCCTCCAAGGGGATAATTGCCTCCAAGCCTTGGCTTAT
>CBFHVV010000182.1:0-1829 GCA_965658965.1 Croceimicrobium sp. | reverse complement strand
GGACGTATCACTTACCGATATTAAAAGAAATGAAAGTAAGAGCATCAATTAAGAAGAGAAGTGTTGATTGTAAAATTGTTCGTCGTAACGGCAAGCTTTACGTAATCAACAAGAAGAATCCAAAATTCAAACAAAGACAAGGTTAATAATTTGCTGATATGGCGAGAATTGCAGGTATAGACTTACCAAAAAATAAAAGAGGCGTTATTGGCCTAACCTACATCTTTGGTATCGGCAGTAGCCGGGCTGAGATGATTTTAGACAAGGCCGGCATCGACCCAAACATTAAAGTTAGTGATTGGGATGATGATCAGTTAACCGCAATCCGTAATGTAATTTCGGAAGGCTTTAAGGTTGAAGGTGAATTACGCTCTGAGGTTCAGATTAACATCAAGCGTCTAATGGACATTGGTTGTAATCGTGGCATTCGTCACCGTGCAGGTTTACCATTACGTGGTCAACGCACAAAAAACAATGCACGTACTCGTAAGGGTAGAAGAAAAACTGTTGCCAACAAGAAAAAGGCTACTAAATAAGACGTAGAATATTATGGCTAAGAAGCAAGGAAAAGCAGCTAAGAAACGTAATGTAATTGTAGAAGCCTCGGGCGAAGCGCACATTAATGCAAGTTTCAATAATATTATAATCTCTCTTACAAACAACCGTGGTCAAGTAATCTCTTGGTCAAGTGCTGGTAAGATGGGATTTCGTGGAAGTAAGAAAAATACTCCTTATGCTGCTCAGATGGCAGCCGAGGATTGTGCTACTAAAGCGTCAGAATATGGCCTTAAGAAGGTTAAGGTTTTTGTAAAAGGACCAGGTAATGGACGAGAATCTGCAATACGTACTATCCACAATAGTGGTGTAGAGGTTACAGAGATCGTTGATGTTACTCCCATTCCCCACAATGGTTGTCGTCCTCCGAAAAGAAGAAGAGTTTAATAATCTATTTAGATTAAGAAGTAATGGCTAGATATAGAGGCCCCGTTTCAAAGATTGCACGTAAGTTTGGTGATCCAATCTTTGGTCCAGATCGAGTATTAGAAAAGAAAAATTACCCACCGGGACAGCATGGTTCTTCTCGTAGAAGAGGTAAGAAGTCTGAGTACGCAATTCAGTTAGCGGAAAAACAAAAGGCAAAATACACCTATGGTATTTTAGAGCGTCAGTTTGCGAACATGTTCGACAAAGCTTCTCGTGCTAAAGGTATTACAGGTGAGGAATTATTGCAGCTTTGTGAGTCACGCTTGGACAATATTGTATATCGTTTAGGTATTGCTCCAACGCGTCGTGGCGCTCGTCAACTGGTAGGACATCGTCATATCACTGTAAATGGTGATGTGTTGAATATCCCTAGTTACCACGTAAAGCCAACTGATATTATCGCAGTTCGTGAGAAATCAAAATCAATGTCGGTTATCACAAATTCACTTTCTACTCGTAAAGAGACTTTGGAGTGGTTGGAGTGGAACGAATCAACCCAATCTGGAAAGATTTTAAGTGTTCCTATGAGAGCGCAGATTCCTGAAAATATCAAGGAGCAGCTTATCGTAGAATTATACTCTAAATAAATTATAAAATTAATCCTATCCCTATGGCGATCTTAAATTTTCAGAAGCCTGATCAGGTTATCATGAACCATGCTACTGACACGGAAGGTCAGTTTGAGTTCAGACCTTTAGAGCCCGGATATGGTCTTACAGTGGGCAATGCCCTTCGTCGTGTACTCCTATCTTCTTTAGAAGGTTTTGCTATTGTTTCGGTAAAAATTGATGGTGTTGATCATGAATTTTCTACCATCAAAGGTGTAGTAGAGGACGTTACTGAAA
>CBFHVV010000181.1:1573-1864 GCA_965658965.1 Croceimicrobium sp. | reverse complement strand
GCACGATTGCACAAACAAATTAAGGTTTCTTACACGCCTTTTATATTTCTTTATTTTTCCCCTAGCTAATTGTTGTGGGCACGCTTTCTATGCTTCTTTTAGGAACTGGTTTAGGTTAAAAAAAAATGTAAAAGCTAGTAACCTCAGTTCGATATAAAATTAGGCCTCAGAGCTCTTAGTGGGCTACTGCTTAGGGCTAAGGCGTCAAAAACTGCTATTTAGAAGGGGCTCATAAGCTTTTTCCAATAAAAGCGAAAATACTGCATCTAGGTCATTTGCTGTAGCCCGCTA
>CBFHVV010000181.1:0-1563 GCA_965658965.1 Croceimicrobium sp. | reverse complement strand
AGACTAGTCTTTTCTTTTTATTGAAAACCTGAGCCGATAATTTTTGGTCGAAATCAGGTTAATAAGTCAATGCACTATAGGCTGCGGGCTACCTTAATGCAAATGTAAAACGGCATGGGGCACAATGATGAGCAAGACCTCTTTGGTTCGTTCAACTTTCTAACCGATTTTTTAATCATTAGGAGTGATTCTAACGAGAAGTTGGTTAGGCTAAAAGAGACTATCATGTTTGGGCACTAAGGTTCGAGCGGTATTTGGGCAGCTTCTGTGGCCCATAGTTTTATTGCTAGTATGTACTGTCGTTGTTTCAGGGGTGAAAGAATTAATTAAAATGAAATATCGGCTGTTAAATTATTGGTTTACAAAGGCTAGCCTTCCTTGTGGAGGAAAAAAAACGGGCTAGCTGTAAATTTTTCATGGCAACCTACTTTTTATTTTTAAAGCTTTAGCCTATCATTGGAATTCAATTTATTTCATGCGGCCCAAATTATTTCCGTTTATTGTCTTCTTCTTCACTTTCCTCTCATTCGATGGGCCAAGCGCTCAGTCTGTGGAGCAAGATAGTATCGAAAGTCAAAAACGATCTTTGATGCGGGCTGGGGCTTTAGCTTATCAGAAGAAAGATTTAGTCATCGCTTTGGAACGCTTTCATGCCGCTCAGGCTTTGGTAGAGTGGCCCATTAAAAATGATTTAGATTTAAGTATCGCTAAAAACTATCTTGCTTTGCAGGGCCTTGCGGGAGATTATGCTGACTTTAAGAAAAACGGAAAGCATATTATAGCGAGTATTAATCTGGATACTTGTGATAACTCCATTTTAAGTGGCCTATTAGGGCTATATAACAATATCGTAGCTATTGCCGTTAGTCAGCGAGATTCAGCTTTTGCTTTTGATAATTATGAGAAGCATCAAGCCTTAATCGAAAGCTGAGTCGGTTCTGATATTGATCATGTGCAGTTGCGTGCCAATATTGCTCGTTTGCAAATTTTGAATGGGAACTTTAGTGAGGCCAATAAAATTATTAATTTCTTAAAAGATTATCAAGGAGAAATTGCGGCCTTTAGTGCTGGTGATTTTCATTTAATCAAACTATTGTATTTCCAAAAGAAAGGGAAGATAGATTCAGCTTTTTGGCACATGAATAAAGCTAGTGAAGCCTTTATTTCTTTGGGTCTTACCAATCGCGCCCTAGAGCCTTTAGACTTTATGCTTAAGCGGGCAGAGCAGGGGCTTTCTCTTCAGCAAACTCTTTGGATTGCTAAGCGGTCAAATTTTTTAAGGGATAGCTTGAACTTTAGGCAAGGGGAAGATTACCAGCAATTACTAGAAAGCTTTAGTGAGATATATAAATTAGAAGAAGCGGTTAAGGAAACCGAGAGAAGTCGTATAATCTATATGTTTATTGCGCTCTTCGCCTTTTTATTAAGCTTGGTTTTTGTTTTTAGCTTTCGCTTGAAGAAGGCGCGTTTAAATTTAAAAGCCAGCAATTTAGAAGTCAAAATCGCACAACAAAAAGTACAATTCAAACGGCAAAGAGAAAGCTTGCAAAAGGATATAACCAA
>CBFHVV010000180.1:0-1943 GCA_965658965.1 Croceimicrobium sp. | reverse complement strand
TATTGATAAGGTGTTACCGCTTGAAAAAATGGCTGAGGCGCATGATTATGTTGAAAGAGGACATAAACGAGGGAATGTCGTCATCACCATTTCTCAGTAACATATCTGTCACTTCAATTAATTTATCTTGATATTACTATTTAAATCGCCCTAAGTCGCAAATAAAATACTAATTCTTTAGGATCAAAAACTTGAAGATATCCATATCAACTCGAGGGAACTTCCAGTGGTAAAAAGCTTCGATATGTCAAGTATTATTATAACCGGAAACTCATTAAACCTGCTGCGTACTACCCAAGCACTTGTGTATCATTAAATAATCCAAATAGTACACCTCGATAAAATAGTATAATGAATGCCCGTTAAGTTGATATTTATTCACACACTAACCAAAGCCAATACCTTAGGTGTAAGCCGAAAAAAACATATTAAGAAAAACTAAATGAGTAGAATACATATTGTTTTTGGACCCCAAGGGGCAGGAAAATCAACATATTCAAAGAAATTAGCAGACGAAGTAAAAGGAATCCATTTGGGAATAGATAATTGGATGTGGAAATTGTATGGAGATGATCCTCCTAAATCCATGAATCTAAAATGGATTATGGAAAGAGTTGAAAGGTGCGAAAAACTAATATGGGAATTATCAGAAGATATAGCCAATCGAGGATGTGATGTGATACTTGATCTTGGATTTACCAAGCGAGAGAAAAGGAAATTATTCCAGCAATTAGCCGAAGAAAACGGAAAGGAGATTCAATTACACTATGTGTCTGCAAAACATGCAATTAGACGTAAACGAGTTTTAACTAGAAACGTGAATAAAGGTGAAACTTTCTCATTCGAAGTAACACCAGGAATGTTTGATTTTATGGAAGGGGAATTTCATAAACCAACAGAAGGCGAGTTGATGAATGCCGTACTAATAGATACCAACCCTAAATAACGTGAATTCGACGTAAAATAAGAACCAGCACCTAAGTTTAGATAAGAAGTAATAATAACTTCGTCGCTACTACTCTTTTCTTTAAGCCTGGTAAGTCATTAAATGATAAAACTTAAAAATATGGACAAAAAAGCATTATTCTCCACTTTATGGATATTTGTAACACTTAATTACATTTTTTGCGATGTGTTTACACTTTTTCATGCTCCCGATCTCAATCAGTTTTTAAGAGGTCATGTTGGAGACATAGAACTCACACAAGGTTTCTTGCTAACTTTTGCAATCATCATGGAATTTGCAATGGTGTTGATTGTTCTATCAAGGGTTTTGAAATATTCTTTAAATCGATGGCTTAATATTATTGGAGGAATTGTATTTACATTAATTCAAGCAGGAACATTACTAGATGGTAACTTTACTATGCACTACCTCTTTTTCAGTATTGTAGAAATATCAACTACAATATACATAGGATATGCAGCCTGGAATTGGAGAAATCCACCAAATTTTGAACAGGAAAATAAACGGACAACAAATCCCAAATGGAATAGAAACGCATTTTAGCCAAAAATTGCAAGTAATCATCAGCATTGCGGAGATTGTCGGGTGTAACTAGGATTCTTAAAATCAAAGCGTTTATCAATCAATGCAGGCTGGTGCAGCTGACCAGAAACCGTTGTTTAAAGACGAATTAAACGCGCATTCGCAGGACGAAAAAGTGGACTAAATTGAAAACTCTCTAGTCTTGATTCTTGACAAGCGATAAAGCGAGCTTTAGCTTCTTGGCGAATCAAGACAAGGCGAAGTTCGAATTTTTTGACCTATTTTCACCTGGGAAAACCGCTTATAATCATTTAATCAAAGTGTTGCAGGGTACGCGGACCGGCCTTCAAGAAAATGAAAGCTGAATTGATGTAGATCCTTAGTAAGACCGAGAAGCTCCGAAGAATGAGGAGATCACTCGGCCGCGCTTAGGATCTACGAAAAGGCAGGTTTT
>CBFHVV010000179.1:0-2032 GCA_965658965.1 Croceimicrobium sp. | reverse complement strand
GTCCCTTTGAAACTCTGGTATTTCCAAGACTTACTATTCCTATAAAAATTGCCTCCCCATGCCACACAAGCCCAATCAATTTCAAGACCTTGAATATCAAACTCTGTCGCTACTTCTTCCAAAAAATAAGAAGAACGGATATCTTGACTATTGTTTAAAAACCAATTAGGTGCAGATATTTCATTTTTGACATCAATGCCAATTGGTCTAAGTCTTCTGGCACCTGATGAACTAATCAAACCTATTCGTTCACTACCTTTCGCTTGTTGTCGTAACCAACTTTTTGCCTTTTCTAGTTCTCTAGTCAAAACGATTGGATATGAGTCTTTTATTTCTGAATAAATCTGTTTGGAGTTGTCTATGTTGACATTTAATAACTCATGAATAAAGTTTGACAATTTTTCAGATCTAAAAGATCTAACTGAAACTGCAAGATGTAAATCAGGTTCACTAATTCCGTTGTTAACTAGCCATTGTTTGGACTCTTGGGATTTTAAATAATTATCACTATCTAAAATTGATTTTGAATAGTGTACATTCCAATCTGCAAAATGATTCCGTAAAGAATTTATCCATTCTTCCAAGCCTGCTTCACCGGTATTAATTTCCTGGCCTCCTCCAATTAAACAGACAATAGTGCACCAATCAAAATGGCGGTTCATAACCTCAATTAAAAATTCAGGTTCCGACATGTTAAAATCATCTATTCCTTTTTTTCTTCGCATAAAGGAACTTGCTTGTTCTTTTGTCCAAGCCCTTTGTGCTTCGTCAAATACTACAACTTTCTCGATTGGTGCTTTGTCTGAAAGTAAGTTGTCGTCTCGAAAGTGGTGGATGTTTTGAATGAAAGCGTTTGCTTTAATAGCTGCTTGTTTCTTAGTAATTTTATTTCCGTTTTGCTTTGCTGTAAAATATTCATCTCTGGTGAGCGCTTCTCTAAGTACATCAACTAAAGGTCCATTTCCTGATAAAAAAACAGCATGTTCATCTTCATCTGCTTTCATTCTTTCAACGGCTATATTCAATCCTGCTAAGGTTTTACCTGCTCCTGGTACTCCGGTTACAAAACATATTGATTTTATTTTTTCTCGTTTAGATTTCTCTATAGTTGCGTTTATACTATTTGCCGTCTTTGAAAGATTTATGGCTCCTGAGTCAGATCGTGTGATTTCCTGCACATTATGTTCTTTGTATAAGGCTTGTGCTGCTTCCACTATTGTCGGAGTAGGTTTGTAAATAGACTTTTCCCAATATTCTATATCAATTGGTATATTATCGCTATTAACGAAAATTTGAATAGTGTCTGAAAGATTGTCTTTGTTGGTTTTTGCGGCCGTCTTATAAATTAATATATCACTGTTTGTTTGATTTATAATTGACGCATTAGTAGCTACTAAAATAGGTATGAGTTTTGTATGATGACTGCCTTCGTGAAAATTTTTAAGGTCAATTGTATAGTCAATCACTTGTTCAATGGCGTGTTTTTCATATCCACCTTCTCCTACTTTGAATTCAACAACAAAAATTACATCATTAACTATTATGATATTATCTACTCGCTTACCCATTCTGGGAATGGCAAATTCAAAATATATTTTACCCTTTAAGACCTTAAGCTGATTCTTGAGTACTTCAATCTGCTTTCTCCAAGCATTTATTTGTAATTCTTCAAGAGTTCGATTGCTATGATTAGCAGTTAATTCACCTAAAATGCTCGAATCATTGTCAAGTAAAAAATTTTGTATGCTATTCGAATAATAGGATCTTTTCATTATTGATTTTCTTTTTTAATGCTGTTTTTTTAGTATGAAACACAACGGTTCGGCTATGCGTAGTGCGGGATTTCAAGGCACTTCACTTTCCATTTAGCAGTTAGTTTCTTTAATGTAATTAATTTCATATCAGCACTTTCTCCCGCATTACGTATAGCCATTGTTGGGTTTTCGTACTTTTTATTCAATTTCTTTTATTCCGATTTCTTTCAAATATTCGAATGTCTGATCGTAAAATTTTTTGGGTCGAGTTTGATCAA
>CBFHVV010000178.1:0-2070 GCA_965658965.1 Croceimicrobium sp. | reverse complement strand
CTATCGCCATACCAAATGTCAACCGTATCCTGAGTAATTGGACCATTTATTGGCGTGATTTGACCATTAGCATTGAAGCTCGCCACCGCATCACTTAGTCCAGCTGCAGCGTAGAAGGCTGCATATCCGCTTACATTTGATTCCGCAAATTTCCCTTGAGCCGAATAGTATTCATAGCGCAGAGGGAAAGCACATTCAAAAGGTAAATAGGGCAGCGTAGTGCTGGTATTCACTTCAAAGCTAAAGCTCCTTTGCGGGATGGAAAATGAATTATTACCATTTAGAGAGCTCTCGCCGACATCGGGGAAGGGATAAAAATAATTGTAGCCAGACTTAAAGTTAATACCAGCCTCCCAAGGTCTGCGAAAAACTTTTACTGAATCAACACCTGGTCCTAAGCTTTGTGCACCAAGAGCTAGGGTAGTTCTTTTTCCGATGCGTGGATAAGCAAGGGGCCACTCTAGCGCACTGCTGATGGTACCGGTACTATCGAATTTCCATTGTCCATTTATATCTTGCTGCGGATATAAGCGTAGCTTGGCATTTAGATTACTCTGGCTTTGCATATTATCAGCTTGATCACGCAAGAAGTTGAGCATTCCCACCTCGAAGTCCACAGGAGAACCGCCGTTCATATAAGGAGTGGGGTCGAAGAAATTAGAACGAAAAACCATTTCAATAATATCCTCTCTACAGCTGTCAATAAAAATAAAACGGGAACTGATAGTATCGAAAGTAAGAGTCCTCGTAAAAGATAGCTGCGGTGCTACCAAGTCGACGGTGCTAGTGGGGGAAGAATTAAAAAAAAAGAAATCAGAGGCGTTGTTTGTCCAGATGGTATATTTTAAAGCAATATCGCCACTGGCATCCATCTCATAGTCTAAGCGCGAAGCCTTTTCGCGCATTACACCTATTTGCGCGGACATTAAAAGTGAATTTAATAGAAGAAGCAGGGTAGTAAATCGGGTCATGATCTTAATTTTAGATTCAATAATTCGTGCTGCGAGAATGCTTCTATGAGCGAGCGAAGCAGAAAGTCATTCTCTGAAGAGTAGACGTTTAATTTAGTAAATAGTTGCCTAGCAGTCTAAGGAACAAAAAAGCCACTAAAAAATTGAATTTTAATAGTGGCTTCGAGTATTTTGTAATATTTATTGCAAAGTCCAGTCGATAGGATTAGATCTGTATTCTACTTTTTCTTCTTCTTTTTACGATTCTGAATCTTATCTCCTTTACCTAGTGGTTTTTTATATTTCTCTTTCATCGCTTGTTTATAGCTCTTTTTCACTCCCTTTTCCTTGCTATTTTTAGCTGACTTTTCGTGAAAGGAAGCACCAGACTCTTTAGGCCGTTTTCCACTATGGTTGTCTTCCTCAATTACGGGAATAAATTTTTCTTCGGGGGTGAGTTGGTAAACAAGTTCCACTTCTTCGGGAAAGGGCATAAGCGGAATCTCTTGCTTCATTAGCTTTTCAATCTCCACTTTTAAGGGTTCTTCTTTCTCCGTAAAGAAAAGAATTGCCCTTCCTTTTTCGCCAGCACGGCCAGTACGGCCAATACGATGAATGTAGTTTTCTGGGTAAAAAGGGGTACTAAAGCTTATTACGGTAGAAATCTTATCGATATCGATTCCGCGCGCCACAACATCAGTAGCAATAAGGATTCTACTGGCACCACTTGCGAAGTCTTCTATTGATTTGGTACGGTAATTCTGTTCCTTACCGGCATGTATTAAAGACGTTTCCGACTCATAGCTTAGCGTGGCAAATAATCGGTTCGCATCGGCCTTTGAGCCTACAAAAACCAAAACTTTGTTAAATGCTTCTTTATCTTTTAAGAGGTGATCTAATAAATTGGCTTTCGTGTAAAAGTTAAGGGCAGAGTACGACTCTTGCTGAATCGTATCTAGCGGCTTTCCACTGATTGAAATGGTTTTCTTTATGGGAGCAATCAAAAAATCATCTATCAATTCGTCCACGTAGTTAGTCATGGTGGCCGAAAAAAGTATATTCTGACGCTTGCTTGGCAAATGTTCGAATATGTTTTTGAGTTGGGTTTTGTAACCGAAGT
>CBFHVV010000177.1:0-2219 GCA_965658965.1 Croceimicrobium sp. | reverse complement strand
CCGCATCATTGGCTGCACATCAAATTGCAATTTCCTTAGCCTCCGTAAGCTATATGGCTGCCAGTGGTTTTGGTGCTTCAGCTAATGTGAGAGTAAGTAATCAACTGGGAGCCGCAAATATACCAGCCTTACGCCGTGCCGCTCATACCAATTTTATAATGGTTCTGGGGTTAATGTTAGCATTCGGCCTTATATACCTTTTTGGACGTTTTTATTTTCCGAGTTTTTATAGCGACGACCCAGCCGTAATTGCCCTCAGTGCACAGCTACTAATTGTAGCCGTAGCATTTCAAATTTTCGATGGCATGCAGGTAACCACGCTAAGTGCCTTACGTGGTCTTTCCGAAACCCGGATTCCCACTATAATTGTATTTATCAGTTATTGGATTATTGGTTTCGCGGCTTGTTATACATTAGGTTTCACCTTTAAATTAGGGCCTCTAGGGATTTGGATCGGTTTAGCCATTGCGCTAACCATTGCCTCTATTTTTCTATTCTGGAGATTTGAATACTTGGTAAAACAACTCTTAAAAAAATACAGCCATGACTAAAAGCACGCTAGCCTCGCTTATTATATCACTGCTTGCCTTATTTTTTATGGCTCCCTTATCCTTTAATTTGGGTCCTGTACCGGTAACTATGCAGAGCTTTATAATTATTGTAATGGCGGGTGTGCTTAAGAGGAACTTGGCCTTAGTGGCTATATTCGCTTACCTAATTGCCGGAGCAATTGGACTGCCTGTTTTTGGGGGCTATAGCGCGGGCTGGGAAAAGCTAATCGGACCCACCGCAGGTTTTTTATGGGGATTTATTTTAGCTGTTCTATTTGTTTCTTACGAGGCTCAGCAAAAGGAAATGCACCTTTTCAATGCTATGGTGCTGGCCTTTAAAGCACACTTTCTATTACTTGTTCCAGGTTTTTTAGTACTATACTTTAGCCTTCCTGGTGCGGATCTTTGGGCTACTTTTACCCGCTTAATACCAGGCCTAATTCTTAAGAGTATCGTAGGCGGCATTGTAATTTATCAAATAAGAGTCTATTTAAATGCCAAAGATTAATATCTATTTCCTTTATTTGATTTTTCCTAAAGAAAACAAGTGAAGGTCCTATTTGTCTCTCGTCCAGATAATTTTAGCCAGCCCGGCGGGGACAGTTTACACGTGGAGCAAACCGCCCGTCAACTAAAACGATTGGGAGTAGAGGTCACTATTTGGCGTGGGGAAAACCTTACTGCCAGTGATTTTGACCTAATACACTTTTTTAATCTCACCCGCCCTACGGCTATTATGCCACTACTAAAGGCTAAACACCCGCCCCTTATTTGTTCTAGCATTTATATAGACTATAGCGCGGCCGATCGCGAGACTTCGCGCTTAAGGGGCTTTTTACAAGATGGTTTAGGTAAGCATGCCATGGAATATCTTAAAACTGTGCTGCGCAGTGCCAAGTTTAAGACAGAGAAAATACCTATTAAATATTTAATGGAGGGCCAAGCAGCAAGCATTCAAGAAATTTTAAACGAATGCGCCTTGCTAATTTGCACCACCAAAGCGGAAAGGGATATTATATCTCAAGACTTTGATATTGAAAAATTAAACTATACCGTGCTTGGCTTAGGAGTAGAACATATGCCGCCTCTGAAGCAAGTGCAGAATAAAAGCGGAATTATCTCTGCCGCTCGTATCGAACCTTTAAAAAATCAATTGCGGCTAATTGAAGCTTGTAATCAGCTGGATGCAACTTTATACTTGGTGGGTAGTGCCTCTCGTGCGCACGACCACTACTATCAGCTTTGTCGTGCAAAAGCGGGTAAAAAAATACATTTTTATGGACAAATGAGCAGGGAAGAAACTGCCACTACCATGGCACAGTCTAAGGTCCATGTTTTAGCCTCCCATTATGAAACTACTGGTTTGTCGAGCTTAGAAGCTCTGCTTAATGGCTGTCAGATTGTAGTTAATGACCACCCTATTCAAAGAGAATTATTTGGTGACCGCGCTCATTATTGCAAAGCCTCATCTAGCGAAAGCATAGCAGAAGCCATTAAAAATGCGCGCCTGGACGAGAGAGACCACCGGGTATGGGTTCAAGAAAATTTTAGCTGGAAAAAAAAGGCCGAAGCGCTAAAGGAGAACTATCACAAAGTTTTAAGAGCTTAGCAAGATGAGAATTGGAATTCTTGGCACTAGAGGTATACCAAATTTATACGGAGGCTTTG
>CBFHVV010000176.1:0-2245 GCA_965658965.1 Croceimicrobium sp. | reverse complement strand
TTTATTACTTCCTAGATAAAGGTAAATTGAGCTAGTTCTCAAAATTCTACGAAATAAATACAACTAGTATTTTTATAGTTTTAATTCAAGGTCGATTTATCTTTTATCTAGCTGAGCTATTCTTTTAATCGTCACAGCTTCTTGCGACCGATGTTCTAAGTAGATACGCTTGAAGGAAGGACTGCATCATAAAAACTAAGGGAAATCCTAAGAATAACCTTTAGAGATAGTAAGCTATAAAAAATCAAAAAGCTCCGCGAAGGAGACTCTAGCAAACCAGGAAGCGACTCAACTAAACTCGATCGGCATACTTGCTTTTAAAGTCGATAGCTGAAATTGAGCATTTCAGTCTTCATCTATTATTCTTTTTTTAATCCTAGGATAAAACAAGCTTCGATAGCAAAGCAAACCCTCTTAAATCGCGAAGTATATTTAAGCAAAGACAAGTGCCAATAAAAACAATAAAGATGCTTAGAACATCTTGGGGTACTTCATTTTAATAAGAAACACCTCTAGATAACATAAGATTTAAAAATGTCACAGGATAGACGCGTCTTGCCATCTATCACGAGCTATCCGAAATGCGCCTCGATAATCATCACGGAGTATTATGAATCAAATTACCTCCTTACATATAAAACCCACAAATCCACTCTGAAACGCTTGATAGACCGAAATTCACCGAGAATTTCTTAATTAAAGGATAGGCCATCAAGACTTTGAAAAGACCCTTTAATTCATAATCTGCACAATTACCTTTTTAAATATTCATATTCTGACATAATTGGCTCCTAATAATTCAGAAAATGACACCAAGCTTTCAACCCAATTCATCAAATTTGATTTATCAAAAAAGGGATACCCTTAAACAGGACCTTTAACCAACCATGCAATCGGTAAGCTTTAACCTGAGCTACCAAGGTTCATTTAACCTATGAACCGTTCTTAACCGCAGGGTATAGATTGCTTCGTTATCTTTCTATACTCAACTCTTGGCGAGAATTTCTTGCCAAGGGTTTTTAGTTTAGCATCAGACTCTAAATCTTGCTAACCGCTCAGGCACCAAGTCTCAATTAAAAGTCAAGTATCGCCCTTTTACCACGTACCATTCTAAAACCCAGCTTCCCACATCATAGCAGTCCAACATCCATAAAAAAAGCCCCCATCCGGAGGCTTAAATATTTCCTTAGCAGGTTCCCCTACTAAATACTAAGTACTAACCCCTAATCATTCCCGCCGCAACTGTCTCATTAGTAGCTTCGTCAATAAGAATGATTGAACCAGTATTGCGATTGTCATTATAGTCATCCACAAATAGTGGACGAGTAGTGCGTAGTTTTACTCTTAGGATGTCATTCATCCCAATATTTTTGTCATCCTCAATACGGTGTAAGGTATTAATATCCACCTTATACACAATGTCCTTAATCATGCACCGAGCTTCATTACTGGTGTGACGAATTAAGTATTTCGCATTAGGACGTGCAGGACTGTTATTTAACCAACATAACATTACGTCAATATCTTGCAAAGATTTCGGTTGATTATTCGGACGCACAATCATATCGCCTCTAGAAATATCAATATCATCCTCTAAAGTCATGGTAACGGACATTGGAGAAAAAGCCTCTTTCAAGTCTTCCCCTAAAAGATCGATGCTTTTTATCTTAGAGCTAAAACCTGCAGGTAATACCATCACCTCATCACCAGGTTTAAAAACCCCTCCCGCTACACGACCAGCATAGCCGCGATAATCATGGTATTTATCTGATTTAGGACGTATAACTGTCTGAACCGGGAAGCGCGCATTTACATGGTCTTGATCACTCGCAATATGAATCGTTTCCAAGGTATGAAGCATCGTTTCTCCATCATACCAAGGCATATTCTCGCTGCGGTTAACCACATTATCACCGTTCAAGGCCGAAATGGGTACAAAGCGGATATCAGGTACTTCTAATTTTGAGGCAAAGTCTTTATACTGCTGTACTATCTCATTAAATCTTTCCTCGCTATGATCTACCAAGTCCATCTTGTTTACACAGATTAATAGATGAGGAATCTGTAGTAAAGAAGCAATAAATGAGTGACGACAAGTTTGTTCTACCACTCCATGGCGAGCATCAATTAAGATTAATGCCATGTTCGCTGTAGAAGCACCTGTTACCATATTACGGGTATACTGAATATGCCCTGGGGTATCAGCAATGATAAATTTACGCTTTGGCGTGGCAAAATAACGGTA
>CBFHVV010000175.1:0-2248 GCA_965658965.1 Croceimicrobium sp. | reverse complement strand
GGCTTGCATGAAGATGATTGGGCTGGTTGGACCAAGCTTAATGCAGCAATCGGCGAAAGGGTACAGCTCGTTGGTGATGATTTATTTGTTACAAATGTTGAAAGAGTGCAACAAGGAATTGAACAAGCTTCCGCTAATTCTGTTCTCATTAAAGTAAATCAAATAGGAACTTTAACCGAAACGATAGAAACTGTAACTTTAGCACAAAACCACGGAATGACTTGTGTTATGAGTCATCGTAGTGGTGAAACCGAAGACACTACCATCGCCGATCTAGCGGTAGCTTTAAACACGGGGCAAATAAAAACAGGCTCCGCTTCTCGTAGCGATCGAATGGCAAAATACAACCAATTACTTCGTATTGAAGAGATGCTTGGCGAAACAGCTAAGTACCAAGGAAAGAACTTTAAGTATATCAAACAATAAATAATAAAATAACCCTCCCACATACAATGGAAAACTTAAAAGAGCATTTTGCGAGTAAAATTGGACCAGCAGCCCAAGAAATAAAAGACTTTTTAGCTTCACATGGCGACCAAGTGGTTGGTGAAGTGAAAATTAGCCAGTTATACGGGGGCATGCGCGGTATCCAGGCTTTAATTACGGAAACTTCTAAGCTCGACCCTGCAGAAGGGATTCGTTTCCGCGGTTATACCATTCCTGAATTGCAAGAAAAGCTGCCTACCGCTCCTGGTGGAGAAGAGCCATTGCCTGAAGGTGTATTTTACTTGATGCTCTTAACCGAGTTACCATCGACTGAGGCTGTAGCGGCGCTTTCGCGAGAATGGTCGGAGCGCTCAGAATTACCTGCTCATGTAACTAAGGTTATCGACGCCTTACCGAAGGATACGCATCCAATGACGCAGTTTGTAACTGGAATTATGGCTCTTCGTACCGAAAGTGAATTTCAAAAAGCCTACCACGACGGGATTAATAAAAAAGAATACTGGCAGCCAACTTACGAAGACGTGATGAATTTGATTGCGCGTCTACCTAGAGTAGCGGCTTACATTTATCGTAGAGCTTACCATAACGGCGATCATATTGCACCTGATCCAAGCTTAGACTGGGGTGGTAACTTCGCCCACATGTTAGGATTTAAAGATGAGGAATTCCGCGAACTTATGCGCATTTACCTCACCATTCATTCAGATCACGAAGGTGGTAATGTTTCAGGACATACCATCCATTTAGTAGGATCTGCCTTGAGCGATGCCTACCAGGCTTTTGCAGCGGGTATGAACGGTTTAGCGGGACCATTACACGGTTTAGCTAATCAAGAAGTTATTCGTTGGACTTTAGCGATGCGCGACGAGTTAGGCGGTGGATTACCTTCTAAAGAAGCGATTGAAACTTATGTACGTAAAACCTTAGACGAGGGGAAAGTAATTCCTGGCTTTGGACACGCGGTACTACGAAAAACCGATCCTCGATATACTGCACAGCGCGAATTTGCTTTGAAACACATGCCAGACAGTGAACTTTTCGGCTTGGTTTCTCGCATCTATGAGGTGGTTCCAGCGGTTCTACAAGAACTAGGTAAGGTGAAAAACCCTTGGCCAAATGTAGATGCCCATTCAGGACAGTTATTAATGCATTATGGTTTAAAAGAGTATGACTTCTACACGGTTCTTTTCGGTGTGAGTCGCTCTTTGGGAACTTTGGCCAGCTTAATTTGGGATCGTGCTCTAGGTCATCCTATCGAGCGCCCAGGTAGCACCACTACCGAGCTCCTTAAAAAGCAATACGCTAAGTAGGCTCAGCCACTAAACTATATTTATAAGCCCTGCATTTGCGGGGCTTTTTTCATTTACATAGATGCGTTTTCCTTAGGATTTTTAGCAATACTGAGCATGGAACATTAATTATTTGCATTGTACTGGAAATCAAGAGAAAAATATTAGAAATACCTTCTTTTTGTATTTAGAAAAATACTAAATTTGCACTCCTTTTTCCGAGGAGTGTATTGACAAGGGAAAAGGTTGAAATTCAATTTATTGTAAATAACTTTCGCGGCGTTCTCCTAAAAGTCATTAGCAACGCGAAATACAAAGAGATTCTCTGCATGTCAGACGAAAACAAAAAACCCGCTGAGGAGAAAGTCGAAAAGACGACCAAAGCAACCCAAGAAGCTACTCCTGAAGCTAAGGAGGAAGTGAAAGCTGAAGAAGTGAAAAGCGAAGAAGCTGCACCTAAAGCGGAAAAAGAAACTGAAGCTAAAGCCGAAAAGGTAGAAGTAGAAGTAAGC
>CBFHVV010000174.1:0-2292 GCA_965658965.1 Croceimicrobium sp. | reverse complement strand
CAGTACTATTAAGCTGAAGAGGCTTTCAATTCCTTTAAGTTTCCTTTTCAGGGATGAGTTTGAATAAATCCTAAGTGCCATCTGAAATGCCCATGGATCTAAAATAGCTTAGCGCTACTAGCTAATCAGTAAAAGTTTGCCGCTAGTCTTTATAATGGCCAGCCTTTAGGAACAGAAAAATCAAGCCATTGCCAGAGCGACAGCTTGATTTATTTTGGAATTCATTCTCGTGGCACTTCAGCTCTAAGTAGAACTAAACTCCTAAGAGTTACCACTTTATTAGAGCGAAAAAAGGCCTATAATTTTGCTATTACAGAGTTTTCTCTGCAATGAGGCAGTGGGTATTAAACCTTAATGTCTAAATTCTTGCCGCGTTCGTCCTTAATTCTCCAATAATTACGTTTGTTATCAGGTGCATCTAAACCTATTGAACTAATGTAATCAGTGAACTTTTGGTCGATGGTATTATGAAGGAAAGGATTACCCACCACTTTGGTGATAACTGGGTTAACGTCGCGGTCATCTACTTCTTCATTTGCTTTTTGGTCTTTCATTTTGTTGTTCTTATAACCCAAGAAACTATTGGGTGCAAAATGATTTTCACCATTCAATTTGTAAACGCAAATGGATTTCGCATGACGCACCAATTCTTGGGCGAATTCTTTTTCCTCTTTCTTGTCGCTTTTTAAATAAGCTTCAAGAGTGAGAATATTGTCGATGAGATCTTGTCTTTTGGTAATGAACTTCATGCCTTTTTTGGAAATATTAGCTTTTGAATAGACAATTATACAATGCTTAAAAGAAATTTTATAAAAAAATCTGAAGTAATATTAGATAAAGTATGGAAAAATGCACTTTTTTAGTTTAAGGCTTCATTAAATGTGAAGAGAGTTTTTTCCTTTTTAGGCTAAAATGACTGCCAAATATGAATTTAAATAATTGATAAACTGATTGTTATATCGTTTTTCGCCTTAGGGATTGTAGCAGAAAGCCCACAGCGAGGCACGAGCGAGGACTTGGAGCGTAAAGCGCGACCCGTAGTAGCACGGAGGGGAAGGCCCACCAATAAACTAAGATCTGTTTCTGTTTACTTTCCGATACAATATCTAAAGCACTATTGATTATCAGCTAGTTATGTGCTTCTAGGTACAAATCAGTAACAAAAAGTCCTGAAATAGAGCTAATTAACCGCTAAACAAGTGCAAACACAAAGGTAAGGGAATAAAAAAACCGCCCTAGAATTAGAGCGGTTTTCGAGAGAGAACCAATTGCTATTAAGCAACTGTTACAGAACCGATATAAACGCTGTTAGCGACTTCTTTACCATCTTCTGATAGGAAACCAATGAAGGCTTCTACATCATCACCTACGTAGCTTGCAGGCATTCCTAAGTTCTGAGAAGTGGCACTTCTTACAGCTCCTGCGGAATCATAGATTGATTCGTCCTTGGTTGGGTTGTAAACAACTAGCAACGCCTTGTCAGTTGCCTGAGCGTTTCCGCTGCCTGTATTGTCGTCCCATGTGAACTCAACCAATCCACCTGAAGAACTAACAGCTGCGTTTGCTGCGCCTACTAATCCACCACGACTAACGAGCGCATTGGCGTAGTCAATGGTGAAGTTGGGATATGATCCCGTGATTGCGTTGTTCAAGTTGTAAGACATTGCAGCGTTGAACTGCGTCATCTTGTTTGCGTACAACTTGAAACCTACTCTCAAGAAGTCAGTCATTGACTGCAAGAATTTAAGAGTAGTTGAGAATTTAGAACGTTGGTCAACCTGACCTGCAGTTCTTGGATTCGATACGTTGGCAGGCTTGATTCTCATGTAATCAATACCTTTCCATGTACCACCTACGACATTTCCGACCTTGCCGGAGAAGCCGCCTAAGACACCTTGTGAAATTTTACCCATGATCTTTAAATTTTTAGGGGTTAAACATTAGTTACTTGGACTTGACTCGGACTTGGTACGGCCTTGTCACTTTCCACCAAGATTACGTCAATAATTGGGCAAAGTGGTTTCTTTCGGTTTCTTAGCTCTTTCTTGCTTCGGTTTGCTTAAACGCCTATGACAAAAGGGAATGCAGGTCATAGCAACTCCCTGAAAAATGCCATTCTTGCGGTTTCAATCATTTTTAATGAAACATGGATTTTTTGTTCTTGAATCTCTAAGAGCTTGAAGGTCTGAATGAGTTTTTCAAGTTGTTGTTCTTTCTCTTCAGCGGCCTTTATGGTCCTTAGAAAATGCTTTCTGTATTCTCCAATGGTTATGAATGGAATCACTGAACCAC
>CBFHVV010000173.1:0-2420 GCA_965658965.1 Croceimicrobium sp. | reverse complement strand
CTCTAGAAGATTATGGCAGAATTCGCCTTGTCTATAAAAATGACGGAGACCAACTTATAGATTCTTGGGACTTTCAGTAGAATCTAATAAATTAAATTCTCATAAACTGATTGAGATACCAAAATAGGAGTGTTATTAAAATTGAACTAAAACGTGCTACACCAGCACCTAAATCTGATGCGGCAATTTCGTCTTCGGTAGAGAAAGACATGATTGACAATGAAGATCCCAGTTCTTTAGGAGTTACCAGAAAGCCGCACTAGCTTTAGCCAAACCTTTAAGAAAAAATGAAATTTATAGAAAAGTTCACACCTGTCCAAAACGTTTAGAATGTGAAAAGATAGCTATTAGCATGTTTATCGCTTTGGTGCTTTTTAACTTGCTTTTTTAAGCTGGAACGATCAATGCGCTCTAATAGCTGAGCAAAAAGATTTAGTTTTGACTGGGGCATGATGTTGTGCTTTAGTTAGTAGCCCAAGTTTGGGGAAAACCTTCATGCCCCTCTTTTATTTATTTTGGATGGGTGTGACTATGATATAAATAACAAGTTATCAACACAGAACTATCCCGCAAGACCATACTATCATCCATCAAAAATGCTGTTTCAAATAGTATCTAGAGCTCGTTCTCGCTTAAAACTAGTGATTATTAATAACTAGACCATCTTTCAAAGGTGTATGGAGATTCTGAATTCTTAAATAGAGCCACTGATACACTTTAATGTCTCTAGAGACGATACAGATCGCGGAGGCCCCATCATTAGGCAGGAACTAAAACAAGACCCTCGGCAAAGAAGAAAATGGAAAAAAAAAACATTTCATTTAGATTTACAAGATCTTCAAGCTTATCTAAATTCAGCAACTTTTGAAAAGAAGGTGTGAAACGATCTCAATCTTTAGAAAGATCTTATTCCCGGATGCGTCCCTCATTGCTACATCACTTATTTACAAGACCGCTTCACTAACGATGTAAAAGTATGCAAAAACCTACCCTCTTAATAATGCGACTCGAGTTAACAAAGCCAGATAGAATAAAAATAGCCAGAAACATTACTGTTACTGGCTATTTTTAATCCCCCCCCCCAAAAAAAAATATTACTTGAAATACTATTTCTTTAAAATTGATCTTATGGTTGCAGTGCCTTCACCTTTAAAAAGCATCGTATAACGCCCCGGTTTAAGATGACTTAGGTCAATCTGGGTATAGGTAGCGTCTAAGCCTCCCTTGAAAACTATTTTACCAGTTGTGCTATAAACTTTTACTTCATTAAAGAGAGCGTAATCCTCAATTTGAATTATACTCTCTACTAGAGTGGGAAAGACCTTTAGTGAGGAAGTTTTATTAAGAGCTGACGTTTCTTGGGCGAGTAGATTTTTACCTTCGGGATCTACCATTAAAATCCTACCTTCGTTTTGATCACTCGCGACTCTTAGGTTTAATAAGCAAGCACCATCTGAAAAGAGATACATGTCTGAAAGGAAAGTATCATAAAAACTTGAATAAGTTGTGTCAATTATACTTGATCGGTAAATTAAAGTGTCATTTTTATACAAATGAAGTCTCACTTTCAGACAAAAAACATCCTGAAAAATCGGATGGTTTGGTAAATTATCTTCCACATACTCCGCGTATAAAGAATAATTACCCCTTGACCGATATAAGTAACTATGCTTATAATATGCATTTGCAGTGTCTGGGTTGAACTTAGATGAGCGCACAACAAGTAGTGTATCTTTTTGGGCGTTGAGCAAATCATAACCAAAGACATATCTATCAAATTCATTCTTTGACCAATCAACAATTACAGTATCAGAGATTAACAAATTTCTTTCGGTATCCAAAAGTGAATGATTTACTTGATCTGAAACCTGGGACACCACTTTCAGGCTATTAAGGTCGATTAAAGCAAGTAAATTTTCCTTATCCAGGACTGTATTTCCTGATGAATACTTAATAAAATCTGCCGAAGCAAAAACTGTATCAGATTGTCGCCATTCAGGACCTTTAAATTGAATATTATGAAAAGAATAACTTGAATCCACTCCAAACTCACTTCTTAGCCAATTAACATTCACGGATTGAACTGTGTCTCCATCAACTGTAGATAGCTTTAGGAGCTGATCGTTTTTATAATCTATCAGCCAAAAATATGATTGGCCAAAAACATAGATCTTTTTTTCCATTAATTCAGGTATTCTAAATATTCCTGAACCAGTCCATAGAGTTTGATTCGTCAAAGCGTCTCTGAAATCAATTCGTCTTGAGAACTTTCGATCTGTTGGTAATAAATTGAAAGAAGTTGTATCATACAACACCATATAGGACAATGTATTAGACCACGCTAAACCAGTTGGAATCATCGGAACCTGACTTCTGTACAAATTCAGAACGCCAACATTTGAGCCATTTTTATTTACTGA
>CBFHVV010000172.1:0-2434 GCA_965658965.1 Croceimicrobium sp. | reverse complement strand
ACGAACTTGTCCTGAGCAGCCTTTTCACAAAGTGATCATGTCGAACACAAAGCTTGTCTTAAACAGCAAAATTTCCGTCGAAACACTTTCCGTCTTAAAGGCTGCGATTGGCGGTTCGAGTGGCCACAAAGATCTTCGTCAAACTTGTCCTTATACACTTTGGTTTTCGTCAAACTAAACACAAAGTTTGTGAAGTCATGGCCGCGTTTTTTTATTGGCGAATTGGTCTGAGAGAGCTTGTAAAGAGGGCCCTTTTTAAATCTAGATTTTGGGCCCGAATCTATATGCACGCTAACGGTCACGGCTAAGAAACGTAGGGCTTTCGAAGCGATTCATTGTCCACCGAAACCGAATTTTGATAAGTGCACAAACCTTTCTGAAAGCCTTATCAGCCCTATGTTTTCTTAGCCATTGTTAGCGGCTGTTTATTGAGGATTATTTTTAAAATATTCCTCAGTGTCCACATCACTTGCCAAAATAATTTCCTTTCCGTTTTTCAACTTAACCCATTTGTTTATCCAATCAGATTTCGAAAATTCTAGTCTTGGTTGAGGTTGATATAACCCCCAGTAATCATAAACCTGAACTTCCAATGGTATTCCTGTTTCGTCAAAGAGTTTTTTTGTTATAGTATAGTCAAAATTATATTCACCGGGTATTACTTTTTGTTTTTTCCGTTTCCATGTATAAATAATTGCCTCTTGACCGTTTTGATGATACTCTGTCCGTCCTTTTTTTGTTTGAACAATTTTGATTTGTCCATTAGGGTAATATTCTTGAATTTTTACTAACCTATCAATATTTGATTCCTTTAGACGAATTTGTCCATCAGGATAGTATTCTGTTGTTGTGTAGTCTGTCAAGTAATATGATTTGTTGCTGTTGTGGCTAACCTTTGTCAAGTTTGCTAAACTATCATATTCTTCAATTAAAACTTCTTTCGGTAAATAAGTAAGACGTCTTTCAGCAACACCGTTTGTATAAAATGTTACGAGACTGTCTATGGGTTTCCCTTCTTGAAAATTGCCTCTTATCTTAATGTTGCCATTTGAATAATAATCTTCATCATAGCCATTAATCAGCTTACCGCAGTTTTCGTAAACAAACCGAGGATGCATCCCGTAGGAACGTAAAACTATTTTAGGTTCATAAAATGTATAAATCATTAACCCTGTGTCTTGAATAATAATTTGGGGAAAAGGCAAGTCTCGATAAGTCCAGAAATGAACATTGTAAACTCCTGTTTTAGGTAAAATCACCGTTCCTGATTCGGAGTGATAGGTTGAGTCTAAATTGTCGGAAAGATAATACCTTGAGGAATCAATTTTACCAATGCTATCACATGGGTTTATTCTTTTAATTTGAAATCTAATCTGTTGTCCCTGGCAAAAGTGAACTGTCAACAGCAGTACGATTAATAGTTTTGTCATGTCTGAATGATGCTATTAACGGAGAGTTTAAATAATAGCCGCTAACGGTTTGAATAAACGTCTGGGCGGTATCTATTTTTTGTATTTAAAGTTCGCTCTTATCATTTGCAATATAAATCGTCCTTTGAAAACGTGATTAACCGCCTTGCGTTTATTTGTTGTTGTATTTAGTTTTATATCAAAGAGTTTAGAAGTCGTACTCAATTTTCATGAAATTACTTTCTTTTATTCTTTTTTTCATATAATTCACACCATTAATATTTGGTGTTTCGTTTTTATGATGACTTATAGTAAAATAAAGATCATGTCCATTTTCAAGAATTATTTTGAATTCGGGTATATATAAACGAAATTGTTGAGTATCACATAACCCATCTTTTAAACACTCTCCTAAATCATGCTCAGATTCAAATTTATAAACACCTGGTTTTCTCATGTTTCGGTGCACATACACAGGAGGATAAACTAATTCAAGAATAGGGTGGTTTCTATGGATTTCTGAGATAAATTCTATGAACCGTTGTTCGAACACTTTATATGAACGGCTTTCTTTATGGTAACTAATTTCTCTGTTTCTAGCATGGAAATTAAATATGGCTCTTAATTCGACACTGTCTTGATCTTCAAGTTCTTTATCGTAATAACTAGTAAGAGTCCATCTTGTAGATTCTTCAGGGAATAGTTTTAAATAGTCAGTTTCCATAATTTAAGTAATTAAATACAACGGTTCGCATAAGCACTGAACGGCTTATCGCTCTGTTTGGTAAATATCCAAAATATATGCTTTACCAAAAAGTGAACGGACGAAGCCGTGAGCATCCTTAGCCGTTTTGTGCTTATGCATTGTTGCCGTGTGTTTTTATTTTTTGAGGATAGTTTTGGTTTTGAGTTGATTTCTATCTGATACCCTTAACAAATAAACTCCCTTGCTTAATAGCTCTGTATTTATCGTTATATATTCAAGTGGTGCAAGAGAAGACTTTTTTATTTCTTGACCTGTTGAA
>CBFHVV010000171.1:0-2445 GCA_965658965.1 Croceimicrobium sp. | reverse complement strand
GGTTTACTGTAAAAGTCCCCTGGTTTTTACCGCTATTTACAAGCATGCGGAGCACTCTCCCTGGTTAACCTTATCTACTTTGAAGCTTTTACAGCAAGACACTTCTAAAGCTATTTGTCAACATGTAAATTTAGCCCGAAGAGAGCTTGCTAAATACCTGCAGTTGGGTCAGAGTGATCACGGAAAAAAGGTGATCCTGATAGCTCGGGTAACTTCTTACCAGCATTATGGCAGTATCCGAGGGGGAATTCAGTTAGTGGCCATCGACTCCATTCATCAGCCAATTTGGATCGCCAAAAAAAGCTTAGATGAAAATATAGCTCAGGCCCAAAAACTACTTAGTATTATTAAAGAGAGGAGCAACAATGGCTCAGCAATTTAGGCCCTAGTGCTGTTATTTTGGGAAATCTTGTATCGATTGTTGAAATGTAGAATTTTGGCTAACAGGAAATTAAGTTTATTTCCCAATATCATTGACTTCGTTTTGTTGTTTAAATTCTTTATTAGCTAAATTTTTAACTATTTAGGGCCTGCCCCTCACGGGTCGGGCTATTCCCTACAAGTCCTCGCTCGTACCTCGCTGTGGGCTTTTCGCTACTATCCCTCAGGCGGAGTGGTCGATTAAATTTACCAAATTTTAATAGGCATTAATAAGACTATTTTCTACTTATTTCTTTGTCCTAAATTTTTTTAAGAAAATGCCTTAATTTCTATTGTTGCTACTATTCTAATCTTTTTCTTTGTAATTAGCCCTTAAAGCACTATCTTATCCTTTAAGGAGATTAACTAACTGAACGGCTACAAAATTTAATTTATGAGGTTCGCGGTAGTAGATGATGATGTGATATTTAGACTGAGCGCTAAAATGCTTATTCAGTCTTTAGACGGTGAACATAGCATTGTAATGCTAGAAAATGGTGAGGAAGCAATTCATTTTCTTAATACGTACAAAGCACAATCTAGCATGTTACCCGATATCCTCTTGTTAGATTTAAGTATGCCCATACTAAATGGTTGGGAGTTTCTAGAACAATATTTGCCATTAAAAAATGAGCTTTCAAAGGATATCACAATCTACATTGTAAGCTCATCTATTGATGATGCAGATATTAAGCGAGCAGAAGCTATTTCTGCCGTAAAAGGTTATTGGGTAAAGCCGATAAGTAGAGATCAACTTAAGGATTTAATAGTTAGTTTATTATAAGGTACAATGCGAGTTGTTGCTAGAATTAACCCCTACTTTTTTGGAGTTTTATCCATTTATTTAGTTTTAATTATTGTTTCACACTTAAGTGGTTTTAGTTCTTTTACTAGCATTCGAGAGGGCTGGGCTAAAATGACTATTGTTACCGCTTTCTCTTTTTTATTGATTTTATTTTCACGTGTAAGTGAAGAGAGTCGCAGCTCAAAATGGGCCTGTTCCATGGTCGTGTTTTTAAACCTATTGGAGCTATTAAATTCACTTAGCTCTTCTTTTCCTTGGCCAACAATTTTAGTCAAGAGCTCCATAGCTACCTCGCTACTTCTTATTCTTTGTGCCTCCGAAGAGTATTTTTCCAGTAATAAAGATGCACGACCAGCTCTCTTCTTTATTGATGTGTTTATTTATTCCGTTTCTGGTTTGGCCATTATGGCGCACCTTATCAATCCACTAGTGCTTTATACCATTCCAACTTTTGAGACCTTAAGTTGGAATACCGCAATTTTCTTTATGATTATCTCATCTCGGAATTTGTCGTTTTATTTCCTTAATTCGATTCGTAAAATGTCCAATCACCGAGATTACAACTTTAGTTCAAAGGCGGTTAGCTTTACCTATCGCTATGGCATGGGCATACCCATCCTCTTGCTAATCTTACTAACCATTTTAGATCTTGTTTGGTCAGATCACGATGCACTTTTTGGAACCTTTCTCTCTTTGCTCATTGTAATTGCGCCTCTGGCCACCATCTACGCATTACAGAAAGAGATTAGGGTTTGGCTTAGTCAAGAGCAGAAAGCTCAGGAAAAAATTAAAGAACAAAATGAAAGACTAAGCTATAAAAATAAATTATTGCATTCTGAGGCCGAACTCCGGAAGCAAGCGGCACAAATAACCTCACATAATTTGCGAGGAACAGCAGTTGCGGTGCGTAATGTAATTGATCTCTTAGAGCAAGAAGAATTAAAGCCTGAGGAATTAAAAGAGTTTCGTGCCTTAATTAGAGAAAGAGCTGAAGAAAATGTTGAGATTCTAGACGATTTAGGGCGTTTCTATAATAAAATTAATCAAGAGGATAGTTTATTAGAGAAGTGTGTTTGGCAACCTGAGCTCGGTCGAGTCTTCAAGCAGTGTCAATTTGAAAGTCAACAAAAAGGCGATTTGGAAATAGAAACATCCTTGCCTTCGGTAGAGTATCCCAAACTGTATTTTACTAGCTTGATTTACAATATTATTTCAAATGC
>CBFHVV010000170.1:0-2571 GCA_965658965.1 Croceimicrobium sp. | reverse complement strand
CTGGGTCGATGTCATCAAATCTTCTTGGTTTTAGAGCCTGAAACTCGGTTCTCAGCATGACGGTAGAGGGAACATTAAAAGGATTAGCCAAAACACTTTTATTTATCCTCAGCCTGAAATATTTCGGGGCCTGTTTCCTTTAGGGAGTAGAGAAAAAATAAGCTATAAACAAGGCGATAATTGCTTTAGAAAGAATAATTTAACTGCCGATTCGCTCAGTAGGACATATCTGCACTAAATTTTTTCACTTAGTCTTTTTGCAATTAACAAATTAGCATATATTTGCAGCCCGAAAAAAGAAAGAAGCGCAGCGCATTAAACTAAGATAATATGAAACGTACTTTTCAACCATCAAATCGTAAGAGAAGAAATAAGCACGGATTCCGTGAGAGAATGTCATCGGCTAATGGTCGTAAAATTGTCGCTTCTCGTCGCGCGAAAGGCCGCAAAAGGCTAACTGTTTCCAGCGGAAATCACAAGGGTTAAGATGCTCTTGCTTTTATAATATTTAAGGTGTTGCCATGGCAGCACCTTTTTTTTTGACCAGTCATTCGTATTTTGCAATCTCTTATCTCTTAAATATTTAACATGCCCAAGGATAATTCCATCAAACATATTCTTATCATCGGTAGTGGTCCTATTGTAATTGGCCAGGCCTGTGAATTTGACTATTCTGGCTCCCAAGCGGCACGCTCACTGCGTGAAGAGGGAATCGAAGTTTCTTTGATTAATAGCAATCCAGCTACTATTATGACTGATAATGTGGTGGCGGATAATGTGTATTTACTGCCTTTGGAGGTGGCTTCTTTGGAGAAGATTTTAAAGGAACAGAAGATTGATGCGGTATTGCCTACCATGGGTGGACAAACGGCTTTAAATCTTTGTATTGAAGCCGATAAAGATGGTCTTTGGGAAGAGACGGGCGTAAAAATTATTGGAGTAGATATTGATGCCATCAACATTACGGAAGATCGCGAAGAGTTCCGTAAATTAATGGGAGAAATTAATGTGCCGATGGCACCTGCGCAAACAGCAACCTCCTTTTTAAAGGGCAAGGAAGTAGCGCAAGAGTTTGGTTTTCCCCTTTGTATTAGGGCGAGTTATACCCTCGGTGGTTCTGGGGCCACCTTTGTGCATACCAAAGAAGAGTTTGAAGAAAGTTTAAGTCGTGGCCTGGAGATTTCACCTATTCATGAGGTGATGATAGATAAGGCCTTATTAGGTTGGAAAGAGTTTGAACTAGAATTATTGCGCGATAGTAATGATAATGTGATTATCATCTGCTCGATTGAGAATATGGATCCGATGGGTATTCATACGGGCGATTCTATCACGGTTGCTCCTGCGATGACTTTATCAGATACCACCTATCAGCGGATGCGCGATATGGCCATCCACATGATGCGTTCCATTGGGAATTTTGCCGGTGGCTGTAATGTACAGTTCGCGGTAAGTCCAGATGAGAAAGAAGACATTGTAGCCATTGAGATTAATCCACGGGTATCGCGTTCATCAGCATTGGCATCTAAGGCCACTGGTTACCCCATTGCAAAGGTGGCTGCGAAGTTGGCGATTGGATATAATCTAACGGAATTGGATAATCAAATTACTAAAACTACATCGGCTTATTTTGAGCCGACTTTGGATTATGTAATCGTAAAGATACCCCGTTGGAATTTCGATAAATTTGAAGGATCTGACCGTCGTTTAGGGATACAGATGAAGTCGGTAGGCGAGGTAATGGGCATTGGCCGTTCTTTCCAGGAGGCTCTGCATAAAGCGGCGCAGTCTTTAGAGATTAAGCGCAATGGCTTGGGAGCAGATGGGAAAGGCGAAACCGATCAGGCTACGATTTTAGAAGCGCTAGAGAAAGCGAGTTGGAATCGCGTATTTATGATTTACGATGCGATGCAAATGGGGATACCTCTGCGTCGTATTCACGATATTACCCGCATTGACATGTGGTTTTTACGCCAGATGCAAGAGTTGGTGGAAATTCAAAAGGATATTGAGAAGTATAGCCTCGCAGATATTCCTCACGATTTGCTTTTAGATGCTAAAACTAAGGGTTTTGCTGATCGGCAGATAGCCCACATGATTGGAGTTTTGGAGAGTGAAGTGCACGATAAACGCACCGCAATGGGCATTAATAGAGTTTGGAAATTGGTGGATACCTGTGCAGCAGAGTTTGAAGCACAAACCCCTTATTTCTATTCTACTTTTGAGCATGAGTACGAAACGGCAGAAGGAGTGCGTGGTATTGAAAACGAGTCGCTTGCGTCTGAGAAGAAAAATATAGTAGTATTAGGTTCTGGTCCCAACCGTATTGGCCAAGGTATTGAATTCGATTATAGTTGTGTACACGGGGTTTTAGCTGCTAAAGAATGTGGCTATGAAACCATTATGATTAACTGCAACCCAGAAACGGTTTCTACCGATTTTGACACTGCTGATAAATTGTATTTCGAGCCCGTATTTTGGGAACATATTTACGATATCATTTTACATGAGAAGCCTGTGGGAGTAATCGTGCAACTGGGCGGACAAACCGCGCTAAAACTAGCGGAGAAA
>CBFHVV010000169.1:0-2918 GCA_965658965.1 Croceimicrobium sp. | reverse complement strand
GTAATTTCTGCCGTCACTCCTGGTTTGTAGAATGTACACGCCCTGATTTAAATCTCTAATGTTTAAGGTTTTACTAGTCCTAAAATCACCTTGGCGAATTGCTTGACCTAAGGAATTGTAGAGTACATATTTGATTTCCTGTTCGAGATCCGATTCTAAATGTAAAACACCAGTACTAGGGTTTGGATAAACCCGCAATTCCGCCTCTAAAGACCCTATTTCTTCCAAACCTATATTTTGACAACCTTTTTGCAAGCAACCATACTGATCGGTTTTAAGCATGTAGAAATGCTGAATACGCACTGGGGCAATGTCATTATCAAAGTCAATTAACTGACCCATATGCAGAAAACCGGAATCCGGTGCTTCCAGAAAAGCCCAGATGTGATTACGATCAGCTGAGTCGTTCAAATGGTAATAGGAGCGCATCCAGATACTATC
Source organism: Croceimicrobium sp. (assembly GCA_965658965.1). Taxonomy (GTDB): domain Bacteria; phylum Bacteroidota; class Bacteroidia; order Flavobacteriales; family Schleiferiaceae; genus Croceimicrobium. The sequence goes on along the minus strand of CBFHVV010000169.1, from coordinate 2,477 downwards.
CCCTTGCGGTGTGAATTTGTAGGCTGTGATTGGGAACTTACCAGGTCGCACTTGGACATCACCGGCCACATAAAAGTTTCCATCACTAGTTTTCACTAGGTCTTGGAATCTAAAATATGGGAATTTAGGGCCTGTTGTTGTATCAGCGATAACTTGGCCAGAAGTATCAAGTTGACCGAAATGCAGACGAGTATGATCGGGGTAATAGGTGGTGGGTATAAAAGACAAGACTTCCATGCGAGCAAAACTATAAGTGCCATCCCCATTATCTAAAGCCGCAATGTTTTGACTGCCTAAATCCTGGTTGAATGAGTGAAACCATTTTAAGGCCCCAGTTTGGAGGTCGATACGCGCGGCAAAAGAATGATCGGTATTAGATTGAACCGGAACGTAGTGATTTGCTCTACCAGTTACTAAGCAAGAACCGTACTGATCAATCACAAGATCATTGCCATAATAACCGCCGCTCATACCAGGAATTGTATCCGGGATTCTAAGCTCCCAAATCGGGTTAAAAGCCGTATCAAATTTGGCAACCCATAAATCGTATTTATTGTAATTGGTGTGCCTAAAAAGAAAACCAGATACTACAAAAGTTGAATCCGTATCAAACATTAGATCTCTTACTTCTGGTAAAGCTCCTTGATACTCTAAATGCCTTCGCGTGTACAAGGTGTCTAAGTTGCTATCGAATCGTGTAAATCGAACAAAACCAGAATCAGCCCTGATGTAGTCTGTTTGCGCATATATAAAATCATTTCCAATTGACTTAAGACATTTAAAACAAGAGGATATTCGTAAAACAGAATCTGTTGACTCGTAGTAGTCATAGGACTTATGAAAGACTTTATTTCCTAAGCTATCAAATAAACCGACCTGCAGCAGTCCCAAAGAGTCTCTATCCTCGTCGGCAACAACAAAACCATTTTCCACAAATATAAATGCCGGTCTATTCACCCCGCCGAAAGTAGAATCTGTCTTGCTAAACCTTTGGGCACTTAGTTGCAGCGAAATAAGAAATAAAACTAAGATTAATCGCATGGTATAAAGATGGGAAAAAAATGGGGGCGGCCTCTCTTGATAGCGGCTATTCTTTCCCCGCATCCTCAAGTAGCCGACTATTTTTAAGTGATCTAAGCTTTAATTTTCCGTCGAATTCAGGTTTATAACTCCTTGACCATCTGCTTAATCTAGTTTAATAGAGATGTTTAAATGTCCGCCGAGTCCTTCATTTATAATTCTTTGTAGTGTAGAGAACCGTATGTCCTTAAGGTTTCGTTCTACTTTGGATATATACGACTTGTTTGTGCCAGCAAGGTCTGCAAGTTGTTGTTGGGTTAATCCTTTTTGTTCCCGTGCATGCTGAATTAGCACACCAAGCTTAAAAGAGTCATAATCATTTTCAAAACTATCTCTTTCAATTGTTCCCTTTTCGCCAATTTTTTCATCAATGAATTGGTCAAGGCTTTTTAGGTTTTTATTTTTTGCTGTCATAGTAGTCCGTTTTTATTTGTTCAGCCTTTTTAATTTGCTGCTTAGGTGTCTTTTGGGTTTTTTTCTGAAAACCATTTCCGATTACAACTAAATTGTCAAGGTCGAAAAAGCAGAAAATTCTGAAAATGTTATTACCAACTTGAACTCTAATTTCATAAAGACCCGAAGAGTTTTGGATAAACTTTAGATAGTTCTCTGGAATCCGTTCAAGCTCTTCCATTACTCTCAGTGTCCAAAGAATTTTCTTTTTAACCTTTTCGTCTTGCTGGCTATAGAACTCTTCGAAATACTTCCTATAGAAATAAAGTTTTCGCTTTTTGTTCATTTAACAAAGATACAAAAGTAGTCCAATCGGACAACTTTGTTTTAAGACTCTTTCGCTTTTTCTGAAGGCTTGTCGAAATAGGTGCCTTTCAGCTAGGAACAATTTAATACTGCAACCAGATTTTCTGAGAACGGTAATTTCTGCCGTCACTCCTGGTTTGTAGAATGTACACGCCCTGATTTAAATCTCTGATATTTAATGTTTTACTAGCCTTAAAACTACCTTCTCGAATGGCTTGACCTAAGGAATTGTAGAGTACATATTTGATCTCCTGTTCGAGATCCGCTTCTAAATGTAAAAGACCAGTAGTAGGGTTTGGATAAACCCGCAATTCCGCTTGTAAAGGCCTTATTTCTTCCAAACCGATACTTTGACAACCTTTTTGCAAGCAACCATATTGATCGGTTTTTAACATGTAAAAATGAAGCGTGCGAACAGAATCGATATCATTATCTAAATCAAGCAACCTTCCAAGATGTAAAAAACCAGAATCTGGTGCTTCCTGAAATGCCCAAATGTGATTAAGATCAGCCGAGTCATTCAAATGGTAATAGGAGCGCATCCAGATACTATCCCCTTGCGGTGTGAATTTGTAGGCTGTGATTGGAAAACTCCCCGGAAGCACTTGAATATCGCCAGCTACATAGAAATTACCATC
>CBFHVV010000168.1:0-2970 GCA_965658965.1 Croceimicrobium sp. | reverse complement strand
GGAAGAGTATACTCGCATAGCCTTTAGTCGTCCAAATAATGGTTCAGCAACAATTAGTAAATACCAATGGGATAGCAGTTTTACCCAGTATAGTCATAGCCCTCTTCCATTTTATTACGATGGAGAGTTATTACGAATAATGGATTTAAGAAGCAAAGACAGTTTAATTACTTTATTCTTTGCTTCAGAAGATAGCACGGATATCTTGTCTCAAAACGGCTTTACATACGATAGGTTGCTGGCCGCTAATTTTAACGAAGGGTTCCAGAATTCCTTAACAAAGAGGTCCGATCTAGATTTGGACAGTCTTTATGTTCAACAACAATGGGCAGGGCCAGGCTTACAAGGTGATTTATTGGGGGATGATATAATGATTTTGGTCCGTGGTGCTAGCCCTATGGCTCTAGGTAGTTTCCCTAAAAGCTTTTTAATCAAACATAATTTATCTAGCGAAAGCACCACTGTATTGAATGTAGATGCAGTGCCTGGATATCATGAGCAGCTTGGCTACTCAGGTACGGGTCAGCTTAACCGACATATTGTAGAATCTCCTCTGCCAGGCTATTATCTGGTAGATTTAGATTTTTATAATAATGATCGTACTATGTACACTGCTAACATAGGCTTATTTGATGCCAATTTTGACACTATTTTAAAAATGTGGCCTCGTAATAATGGGGCAGGATTTTTTTCCAGAATCATGGTGCGTGATAGTACTGTTTTAGTTTATAGTAGTGGTGGTAGGCTTCAAAACAATATTATCTATGAAGATTTCTGCGTTTCTACTTTCAATTTTTTTGAAGACTCACTAGTTACATCCTATCTAATTGAACTGATAGACTCTAATTCTAGGCATTGGGATATCGCTTATCCAGGCTGTGTTTGGCTAGATAATGGTTATATGGTTTTCACGGGCATATCAGATTCTAATGATATTATTGTTGGGCAGAAAAATAAATTGAGCATATTTTCCATGAATCCCAATTTTGAAGTGGTTAATGCTGCATTTGTGGACAATATACCTTCTGGCCCGCCGCTACCTTATATTGCCATTACGAGTGTCATACCATTTCCGCAAAATATAGATACAGTAGTTTTTGCCGGAGAAGCTACTAACCCATTACAAAACCGAGTCAATTTATTTTGGGGGAAGTTCGGTTATAAGGGTAACACCATTGGGATAGAAAATCCACTTTTAAAGGTAAACCCTCAGTATCTTCAAATTTTCCCCAACCCAGCACCACGTGGTAATGTGACGATTTTTAATCAAGACCCTCAAGAGCGACCTTTTGCTTTGAAAGTATTGGATAGTAATGGTAAAGAGCTACGATCTTTTGATCATCTACCAGGGGTGAAAAATCACATCAAGCTAGATTTAGCAGCGGGTGTTTATCAATTGCGGTTCACACAAGGGACGCATCAAGAGCAGCATAAACTGGTGGTGCAGTAGATGGGTACTTTCCAGGGGGCATATCATGGATAGGAATATAGAATTAGCGGCGCATAATGTGCTGCTAATTTTTTTTGTCATAACGCAATCTCCCTTAAGAAAATTTTATTTTTAGAACTGTAATTGCTCAGGATAGCTTTCTCACTGTTGCCTATGATTGGACACCTGCAAAGCCTCTTCTTTATCCTGTGGTAAGCTATTTACAAATCCACTCTAGCACTAGGATTGCTTCTGTAGCCAATATCGAATTTCGCTTTTATGTGATTTTAGGCGGTTGCCAATTTACAAGACGCCCGCATTCGAAATACGCCATTATTGGCTCTTCTATCTTTTGTTAGGGACTACTTTTTATCAGCAGGATTTCTAATCGAGTCTTCTAAGTTTTTGCTCGCAGTGGAATCTGGATTTGCCGTGCTACTGTCTATTTTACTAGTCTTCGCATTCTTTAGTTCTTCTTTTTCATTTAGAACTTCGCCCTCGGTTTCGCTGCTCATGGTGCTTAGCTTGGTTATCACTTCTTCATAGAGTACATCCATTTTTTCGGCATTACGTGAATAGAACCGAAAAGAACTGTCGTATTGCGATTCTCTAATATTATGCTTAGCCCAAAGTTTGGTGTAATGGTCTATCGCGTAAAGAGTGTCGCCCAAAACCTTTTTTCCAATACGCGCGCCCTCGATAAGGTGCACGTCCGTTAAGATGACAATCATTTTATCTTCTGGAATAACCCAGTCGGGAATATCCGCTGTTTTCTGCGGCGCTTCGGGCGCACAGGAGCTAAGCCATAGTAAGCCAAGCCCAAGATAATATTTATACTTCGCGCTCAAATTCTAACCGTTGGGCTGCTTTGTTTTCAGAAATTTTACCATTCTCCCAAACCAAGCTGCCGTTTACTAAAGTATGCGTAACACGAGCACGGAAAGTAGTTTCTTCAAATGGAGACCAGCCACATTTAGAGATAATATTTTCTTTGCTAACTCGCCACGGTCTTGAAGGGTCAACGATACAAATATCTGCCCAGTAGCCTTCGCGTAAAAAGCCTCTTTCTTTAATATTGAAAAGAATAGCGGGATTATGGCACATCTTTTCTACCAGCATCTCCACACTCATCTTATCATCGCGCACAAACTCCATCATAGCAGGTACTGCATGCTGCACAAGAGGCCCACCGCTTGGCGCAGATAAGTAGGGATTATTCTTTTCTTCCCAAGTATGAGGTGCGTGATCGGTTGCTACAACGTCAATTTTACCGTCTAGAACTGCTTGAAAAATGGCCAGGCGATCGCTTTCGTCTTTAACCGCAGGATTCCACTTGATTAAGCTGCCTTTTTCAGCATACTGCTCGCTATTAAACCACAGATGGTGGATACATGCTTCAGCGGTAATCTTTTTTTCTGCAAGGGGTAATTTATTATCAAAAAGCTCACACTCTTCGGCGGTGCTGATATGGAAAACATGGAGGCGGCTGCCAAATTTCTTGGCTAAATCTACTGCCATGCTCGAAGACTTATAACAAGCCT
>CBFHVV010000167.1:0-3089 GCA_965658965.1 Croceimicrobium sp. | reverse complement strand
CCTTAGCTTAAAATTTTTAGATGCGCTATGCAGTCACCGGCGCCACTGGTTTAGTGGGCTCACATGTAGTATATAATTTGCTTTTGCAGGAGGAAGAGGTTCTTGTTCTGCATCGCGCAAGTTCTAATAAGGAGGCCTTATTAAAGGTGTTCTCCTACTACACAGAAAATGCTAAGGCACTATTTGCCAAGCTTGACTGGCAAGAGACGGATCTTTTAGACGGTAGTGATCTTTACCAAGCATTTGAGGGGATAGATATTATCATGCATTGCGCAGCTACGGTGAGTTTTAATCCCCGCGATTTTCAAAGTACGGTTATTGACAACCCGAAAATTACCGCCAATGTGGTAAATGCAGCTTTAGCAGCTAAAGTGAAAAAGTTTATTCATGTTAGTAGTGTGGCGGCTTTAGGACGTAAGCCAGGAGAGAATCACCTCAATGAGGAAAGTTATTGGATAGATAGTAAAGACAATTCCAATTATGCCATTGGCAAGCAAGCGGCCGAAATGGAGGTATGGCGAGGCCGCGAAGAAGGTTTAGCAATAGCTATTGTAAACCCGACGATTATTTTAGGTCCTGGTAATTGGTCGCAAGGTTCTGCGGCATTGATTAAAAATGTTGCCGAAGGCTTTAACTACTATACTACGGGAGTTAATGGTTTTGTGGATGTTAGAGATGTAGCGACAATAATGCTGCGTTTAGCTAGCGAAGAAATTGAAGGAGAACGTTTCGTATTGGTTTCTGAGAACCGAAGCTACCAAGAGGTTTTTGCTCTCATGGCAGATGCCTTAGGAGTAAAAGGTCCGCAAATACAAGTGAAACAGTGGATGAGTGCCTTAGCTTGGCGTTGGGAGGCTCTAAAAAGTAGGATGACGGGTAAATCGCCTTTAATTACGAAAGAAACCGCCCGAACTTCCTTGGGGAAGTATTTCTATGAAAATAAAAAAGTTAAGGAAACCCTTGATTTTCGTTTTATTCCCCTAGAAAAGTCAATTAAAGATTTAGCTACTTTTTATCAGCAGGCGCATTAATTACATCTTTTTCAAGTAAAAATGGGTGGAAAGGAAATTAAATTTTTACTGTTCATTTTAATGCTCCTGCTTGCTCAGTTCTAGCCAGGAGATTAGGCTGCAAATATTAATATTTTAGGTTTAAGTATCTTGGGTTTATTTTGCTTCCGCAGATCTATTTAAACGAATAAGCTTTCTATTTAACACCTTATTACCTGTTAATACTAATATTTATAAATTGTTTTAAAAGTAGGTAGGTTAGTTAGTTAATGCAATAGCTAAGTCTTGGTGAATACCAGATTGAAGCTTAGCTACAGCCTAGTTTAAGAGCAATATTTGGATTGAGGGTCTAAGGGAAAAGATTGATTTTTCAACTTATTTTAAGCCTAAGGGAGTAATTAAGATATAGCGGTTATCTATAGGGTTTCAACTAAAGTAAACCGCGAAATACCATCTGCGAATTAATAAAAAATAAAATCTGCTTAGCGATCCTTAGGATGAAGGACTCTCCAAGTTAATTGAAAATTGTTTTAATAAAAATTGCGGGTGTTGATAAATTAATTAGTTTAGTATAAAATTTAATCTGATTAATTATGAAAAAAGTAATGTATAGAATAATTGCTATGAGTTCGTTACTTTCTCAAAAATGAAAATTCACTCTCTAGTATTTTCTCAAAAGGCAGCAGCGCTTTTAACGCTGCTGTTTTTGTCCTTCAACTCCTTTTCACAGATTGATGTGATGTTTGTGAAAAGTGATACTAATTTCATTAATAGTAAATTGGTACAAGACTACAATGGTTTTTATACTAGTTATGGCCTGGGCCATTTGGCAGCTGCAGGTTCCAATTCCATAATTAAGCATCAATGGGATAGTAGTTTTTCTATCTGCACGACAACTCCTTTAAGTATAAGCCAGCAGGCTGGAAGGACATTGAGTAATATCGTTGACTTTAGAGACCTTGACAGCTTAGTAGCGCTTAGCTTTATTTCATCAGATATAAATGACTACATTTCTCAAAATGGTTTCATTTACAAACGCTGGTTTGTAAGCCTTTATAAAGATGGAGCTACTGATAATTTAGTGAAATTTGCCGACTTGATGTTAGATAGCTTTTATGTATATCTACCGCAGGAAGCCGTGCGGCTGCAAGGGAATATTATTGACAATAATCTTGTATTGTTGATTGATGGCGCAAAACCCAATACTATTGGTGGCGAACCCCACAGTTATACAATAAGATACAATCTGCAGTCTCAATTAACCTCCGTAACTCTTACAGATAGAATTCCTGGCTTTCAAGAGCAATTCAATTATAAGGGCACCGGAAAAATCAGACGCCACATAGCCGAAGCGCCAATATCAGGTCACTTTTTAGCAGATGTAGAGTTCTATAACCAAGACAGGACCATGTCAACTTCAAACATTGGCTTATTTAACTCGAGCTTTGATACAATATTAAAAATGTGGCCCATAAATAACGGAATTGCCCTTCACTCCAGAATTCTTGTTAAGGATAGTAACGTGGTAGTATATAGTAATGGAGGCAGGTATCAAAACAATACCTTTTATGAGGACTTTTACGTGGGCAGGTATAATTTTTTTAATGATTCAAGGGTAGAATCTTATTTAATCGAATTGACGGATTCTAATAGTCATCATCGGGACTATGCTTTTCCAGGTTGTATTTGGCTAGAAAACGACTATTTGGTTTTTACGGGAATGTCTGACTCCAATGACCGTTCTCAAGAGCAGAAAAATAAATTGAGCATATTTTCAATGAACCCTCAATTTAAAGTAGCCAAAGTGGGATTTGTCGATAATATACCTACTGGGCCTTCGCTGCCCCTAATTTGGCCAACCAGTGTTATTCCGTATCCTTTAAGCCTAGACACAGTTGTGTACTCCGGTCTTGCAACCAACCCAAAACAATTTAAGAATAATATTTTTTGGGGAAAGTTCGGTTATAAGGGCAACACCATTGGGGTAGAAAACCCACTTATTAAGGTAAACCCTCAGTATCTTCAAATTTTCCCCAACCCAGCACCACGTGGTAATGTGACGATTTTTAATCAAGACCC
>CBFHVV010000166.1:0-3097 GCA_965658965.1 Croceimicrobium sp. | reverse complement strand
GCCATTCCGCTGGGGTAGTAAAAGCATTACAAGCTGTTAAAGCTAAGTTTCCGAAACTCGATGTAGTTGTAGGAAATATAGCAACTGCGGAAGCAGCAAAATATTTAGCAGATGCTGGTGCAGATGCGATAAAAGTGGGGATTGGCCCAGGTTCTATTTGCACCACCCGCATTGTTGCTGGTGTTGGTGTGCCGCAGTTAACTGCGATTATGGAGGTGAAAAAAGGTCTGGAAGGAACAGATATTCCCATAATTGCTGATGGTGGTATTCGCTTTACTGGGGATATCGTTAAAGCCGTTGCGGCTGGAGCGGATACAGTAATGCTTGGCTCTCTGTTAGCTGGCACAAAAGAAGCTCCAGGCGAAACCATTATTTACGAAGGAAGACGCTATAAAACTTACCGAGGCATGGGCTCTATAGAGGCGATGGAAAAAGGCTCAAAAGACCGTTACTTTCAGGATGTTGAAGATGATATTAAGAAGCTAGTGCCAGAAGGTATTGTTGGCAGAGTAGCCTATAAAGGCGAGGTAGGAGAAGTAATGTATCAGTTTATCGGTGGGCTAAGAGCCGGAATGGGATATTGTGGCGCAGCTAATGTGAAATCCTTACAAGAAAAAGGTAAATTCGTGCGCATTACTAGTGCTGGAGTAGTTGAAAGTCATCCACATGATGTGCAAATTACTAGAGAGTCACCAAATTACAGTAGACACTAATTTATAATTAAAGAGAGTTTTTCCCTATGAAAAAAGTATTTGTTAGCATTTTTTGCGGTGTATTGTTTCTATCTGCGCAAGCACAAGAAAAATGGACCGATCAAGTATTGTTTACCGTGGCAGATGATACTGTAAAGGCCGATGAGTACATGGCAGTGTATAACAAGAATCGAGATATCGGAGAGGATATTGACCCCAAAACACCCTTGGAGTATTTAGATTTATACATCAATTTTAAGCTGAAAGTGCATGATGCGAAAGAGCTAGGGAAAGATACTATGCCAAACTTCCTTCGTGAATTTAGAAATTACCGGGAGCAATTGGTTAAACCTTATTTATCGGATAAGGATGTTACAAATGAATTGGTGCGTGAGGCTTATACCCGCATGAAGTACGACATCCGTGCTTCACATATTATGGTGAAGCTAGAAAAAAATGCTAGTCCAGATGATACTTTAGAAGCATATAACAAGGCTTTATCCATTCGGAATAAAATTGTTAAAGATGGTATGGCCTTCGAAAGTCTTGCTGCTAGTTCCGATGATACTTACAGCGCCAAGCGTGAAGGAGATCTAGGCTTTTTTACAGTTTTTGACATGGTTTACCCTTTTGAAACCGCTGCTTATACAACTAGAATGGGAGAGATCTCCATGCCCGTTCGTAGTCAGTATGGCTATCATTTAGTAAAACCAACCGACAAGCGCGATGCTCGCGGAAAAGTGACGGTAGCACACATAATGCTTATCGATAACGATAAAACTACAGATGAGCAACGTGAAAATGTTAAGACTAAGATTGATGAAATTTACAGTAAGTTGGAGGCGGGTGAAGAGTTTGAAACTTTAGTACGTCAATATAGTGAGGACAAAACCTCTATCCCTAGAGCTGGTCAGCTAGATCCTTTTGGTATTAATAAAATGTATCCAGAATTTGAAGATGCCGCTTTTGGCTTAAGCGAAGTGGGTACTTATTCAGAGCCGATAAAAACTCCAGTAGGTTGGCACATTATAAAACTTATTAAGAAAGACGAAGAACTAGCTTTTGAAAAGGTACAATCTGAAATTAAGGCTAAAGTAGAAAGGGATATTCGCGCACAGCAGAGCGAAGTTAGCGTGATGAAGCGTATTAAGCAAGATTATAAATTTAAGGAATACCCACAGCGCTATAAAAAGGCTTTTGCTCAGGTTGATGAAGAAAGCTATAATAAAGGTGAATGGGAGATTTCAAAGCTGAAAAATGCTGACTTAGTATTATTCTCCTTTGCGAATAAGGAATACACAATTAAAGATTTCTTGAGCTTCTTAGAGAAAAGTCAAACTAAATTTCGTCGCGGAAGAACCCTAGATTCCAAGCTTTATAAGGCAATAAAAGAATATGCTGACAATGAATTGTTGGCTTATGAAAAAGGACGCTTAGCCGAAAAATATCCTGAATTCCGCCTATTAGAACGTGAGTATTTTGAAGGAATCTTACTTTTCGATCTTACTGAAGAAATGGTTTGGCGTAAAGCAATGGCTGATACAAGTGGCTTAAAAGCATTTTTTGCCATGCATGCAGAAAAGTACCAGTGGCCTACGCGTTATCAGGCCTATCAGGTAGATGCGTCTACTAAAAAGATTTGTAAAAAAGCCACTAAGCTCTTGAAGAAGGACAAACTAATGTCAGAAATTTTATCCGAGCTTAATCAAGAGTCTAAATTAGACTTGGCCATAGACAGTGGCTTGTATACCGCTGAAGAATTAGATCTAGAAACTATCGTTGAGATAAATGAAGCAGGTAAATCGGATATTGAAGTTAAAAATGATCGTTATATTCAAGCTTACGTTATAAATATTGAGCAGCCTCGTGCTAAAACCTTCGAAGAAGCGAAAGGAAAAGTAATTAGCGATTACCAGGAGTTTCTCGAAGAACAGTGGTTGGAAACCTTAAAGTTGAAGTACGAAGTTAATGTGAATCAAGAGGTGCTTGATAAAGTGGTGAGTGAGCTTGAATAGACACTTTCAACATAATGCAGTATTACTACTTCTCAGTATCTTTTTAAGTTCTTGCGACAGCATCTTTAATAAAGCTAATGAAGAAGATGGGCCTGTAGTGGCTAGAGTGTATGATTCCAAGCTTTTCCACCATGATATTGAAGCCGTTCTACCGGAAGGTTTGAGCCCAGAAGATAGTGCCATTTTCGTACAGAATTTTATTAATGTTTGGGCGAAGAACGAATTAATGGTGTATAAAGCCGAGTTTAATTTGACGGACGAACAAAAACAGTTTGATGAACAGATTCGCAATTACCGTAATGATCTTTTAAAATATGCCTATCTACAAAAGTATGTAGACGATCGATTGGATACTTCTATCTCCCAGACACAGATTAAAGATTATTACGT
>CBFHVV010000165.1:0-3103 GCA_965658965.1 Croceimicrobium sp. | reverse complement strand
GAAGCTGGCCACCGAAGCGGGCATCACCGAAGCCACGGTTTATAAGTATTTCGCTAACAAGCAAAGGCTTTTACAGTATTATTTTCAGCTGTACTGGACTTGGTTAGAGCAGCAAGTAAAAGTGTTTACTGCAATTGAAACCGATCCTCAGCAAAGGTTGATTAAGGCCGTGCGGGTGATAAGTAATATTCCTTCTGTGGCAGCAGACCCTGGGGTAATTACCAAGGAGGAATTAAGGGAGCTTGTGATTAATGAAGGCTCCAAGGCTTATTATCATGTAATGGTTGATGAGGATAATGCGAAACGAATTTTCGCCCCCTATAAAAGCATTACGGCCTTATTAGCCGAGATGATAAAAGCGGCGCAACCCGAAGAAAAATATCCTTTAGCTTTAGCAACAACAATAATTGAAATGTCTCACTCTCTGAAATATTTCGCCAAGCATTTACCAGCACTTACAGACTTTCCGAAAGAAACAGATCAAGTTAAGCTGGACGATTTTTTAATTCAACTTCTCTTTAACTCACTGAAAATTAAACCCTAAAAACTTAAGAATGAGTAAAGCACGTATTACAGTTGCCAAAGGCGACGGCATTGGTCCAGAAATTATGGACGCTACTCTGCGCATTATGGAAGCAGCCGGAGCGCAATTAGAATATGACTTCATCGATATTGGTGAAAAGGTTTATTTGTCTGGAAATACCGCGGGTATTACCAACGAGTCATGGGATATACTGCGTCGAAATAAGGTATTTCTCAAGGCGCCAATTACAACCCCTCAAGGTGGTGGTTACAAGAGTCTTAATGTAACTATCCGCAAGTCCCTAGGGCTGTATGCTAATATCCGTCCTTGCAAAAGCTTATCACCTTATATCGAGAGCAAGCACCCTGATATGGACGTGGTTATCGTTCGCGAAAATGAGGAGGATCTTTATGCGGGTATCGAGCACCGACAAACTACAGATGTTTTTCAATGCTTAAAACTCATCACCATTCCTGGTACGCAAAAAATTATCCGTTACGCTTTTGAGTACGCCCGCAATAATGGTCGTAAAAAGGTAACCTGCATGGTGAAGGATAATATCATGAAATTAACTGACGGCTTATTTAGCTCGGTGTTTAAGGAAATGGCGCAAGAGTATCCTGATATTGAGAGTGATTTAAAAATCATCGATATAGGTGCGGCGCTTTTAGCCGATCATCCTGAAGATTTCGACGTAGTGGTAACGCTAAATTTATACGGAGATATTATTAGCGATATCGCGGCTCAAATTACGGGTTCAGTTGGTTTAGGGGGATCTTCAAATATTGGAAAAGGTTTTGCTATGTTTGAGGCAGTGCACGGTTCAGCACCCGATATTTCAGGTAAGAATATGGCTAATCCTAGTGGCTTAATTTCCGCAGCTGTTTTAATGCTGCAACACTTGGGTCAGCTTGATGTAGCCATGAACATTGCCAACGCATGGTATAAAACCATCGAAGAAGGTATTCACACGGGCGACATCTACCGTTCTATTTCGAAAGAGAAAGTAGGTACCAAAGAATTTGCTGATGCCGTAATTGCTCGCCTAGGGCAGATGCCTTCAGAGATTAGTCCTCTATTATTAAACAAAGACGATTTCCGTCCTATCGAAATTCCTGAGTACGAGCGTCCACAGCATGAAAAAGTTTTAGTTGGTGCAGATTTATTTATCGATAATGATCACTTAAGTCCTGCCCAATTAGGAGCACTTTTAGAAACACATTCGGGCGATCATTTAAAGTTGAAGATGATTACCAATAGAGGCGTAAAGGTGTATCCTGATGGACTACCAGAAACTTTTTGCACCGATCACTGGCGTTGTCGCTTTGTACATAAGGCAAACTCCAAAGATGTTAAAGCCATGAAAAAAGTGGAAAAAGAAACTATTCCTCAGTTAATGATGACTTTACTAGCGGAAGGAATAGATGTGGTGAAAACAGAAAATCTCTATTATTTCAATAACGATTTAGCCTTTTCATTAGGGCAAGGGGAATAAAGCTTCTTTATGAACACCTCTCTAATTTTAGAAAACCTGCTGAGTCCGCCGATATTATTTTTTATCGGTGGGCTCTTAGCGGTTTTGGTCCGTTCAGATTTAGAAATCCCACGTGAAGTGGCTAAATTTCTTTCTCTTTTCCTCTTATTTTCCATCGGCCTAAAGGGGGGCATCGAACTGGCGCACGGAGAAGATTGGGCCTTAATGCTAAAGCCGCTAGGTTTTGCGGTTTTTCTAGCCGTGATCGTTCCGGTTTATACTTTTTACATTTTAAAGCAAAAGATTGACGTTTACAATGCGGGGGCCATTGCCGCCACTTACGGCTCCGTTAGTGCCGTAACCTTTGTTACTGCTGTGGCTTTTTTAGAACAATCTGGCGTTGATTTTGGAGGCCATATGATTGCGGCCCTAGCCATAATGGAGTCGCCAGCCATAATTGTTGGGGTTATCTTAATCGGTCGCAATGCTAAAGGAAAAGGAAAAGGTAATTTTAAATCTGTTTTGCACGAAGCGCTCACCAATGGCTCTGTTTTTATTATTCTTTTAAGTCTATTAATTGGTCTTCTTATTTCAGATGAGCAATACCAAGGAGTAGCGCCTTTTAGTGAAAATCTTTTTAAAGGGATCTTAAGTCTTTTTATGCTAGATATGGGCCTCTTAGCTGGGAAGCGTATTTCTGGCCTAAAAGCAAAAGGGGCTTTTTTAGTGGCTTTTGGTATTCTCATTCCTTTACTAAATGCAGGGATAACCATGCTGCTATGCCCACTTATGGGAATTAGTCTCGGTAATGCTTTCCTCTTAACTATTCTTGCGGCTAGTGCTAGTTATATAGCCGTGCCAGCTGCCATGCGTATGGCAGTTCCGCAAGCAAATCCGGGTATTTACGTGCCTCTTTCACTGGGGGTTACTTTTCCGCTAAATATTATTGTGGGAATACCAGTTTACTACTCACTTTTAGAACTTATCTACGCCTAATATGGAAAATATAAAACGAGTTGAAATAATTATTCCCTATTCCGAAAAAGACTCCTTCTTAAAGCTATTTGCCAGAGAAAATATTGAAGGCTTTACTATGGTAGAGAAGG
>CBFHVV010000164.1:0-3263 GCA_965658965.1 Croceimicrobium sp. | reverse complement strand
AATACCACATACTGCTGTTAAACCGGAAATCGTCATTTAACGACTCATTAAGGGTCTTATCAGAAAATACGTGCAAAACAGAGTTTTCTCTTAATGGTTTAATAGCTGATACATAACCTGCTGGAATAAACAATATTTCACGTTTTTCCATAGTTAAAATATGCTCTTCAGGTTTGATATTATGCGAGGGGTTTTGCCAATCGTCAGGTTTTAATAGTAAGATTTTAAGCGACCCACAAGAAACTTTAAACCAATTATTTTCATTTTTATGACCATGCCAGCCTCTAAAATTTGCAACTTCAATTAAAAACATCCTTTTTATGTTTAACGCATCAATGTCGAAATCACTGTAAGCATACAAACAGCCTCTATCGTCATAAAATTTTTGAGGTTTAAGTAGTTCTGATGTCATTTTTCCCATTAGTCTTCTTTTTTTATTCTATCGCCCTTACCCTTTCCACTAACTGTTGAAATTATGTAATAAAAGTAATTTTTTATGTTTAATTCTTGTATCATTTTGGCGTCAGATATTGAAAGTTTTTCAGGTGTTGACATATCAATGTCATTAATCTGAGAAAGCCCAGTTATACCCGGAAGTACAGAATACACCTTTCTTTTATCTCTCTCCTGAATAAGTTTAATTTGATTTTCCAGATTGGGTCTGGGACCCACAAGGCTCATATCTCCCTTTAAAACATTGACTAGCTGTGGTAATTCATCCAGCTTAGATTTACGTAAAAAACTGCCAAATGAGGTAATGGAACTATGGCTTGCTAAATGAGTAGCAACACTTTTTGTGTTGGGATGCATGGTTCTAAACTTAATCAGATTGAAACGTTTTTGATGTTGACCTAACCGCTTTTGCACAAAAAGTGGCTTGCCCGTATCAAAGTATCCAATAATAAGCAAAACCAATAGTACTGGAAATAGTAATACCAAGCCTATGAGAGAGAAGAAAAAGTCAAAAACTCTAATCATGATCATAAGATGTTATGGTATGGATTAATCCCTTTTCCGCAGATATCGGTAAATTTTTAATTCCCAATTCGTTTTTTATTTTTTGATTTGAAACTTCGTAAGTTCCTGTCACTTTATTTAAAACCTGACTATTAACAGGTAGTTGAAGCAGATCTCCCAAGCGAGAAGCTGAGTTGATCATCCATTTAGGCAGCTTCCACAGCCTGGGTTTTTCACCTAAGGCTTCCGCAATAAGCTGAATAAGTGTATTAGTGCTTAAACTGACGTCGTCTGCCATATTATAAATTCCAGATTTGATTTCTTTTTTAGTTATTATTCTGTCAATAATGTAACAGGCATTTTCTAAAGATAAATAGGATCTTTTGTTTTGAAAGGCAGCAAACATCCAGGGAATATTTAATTTAACCAGTTTAATAAGTGAATTGAGGTTCCCCTTATTGCCCGGACCGTGAATCATACAGGGCCGCAATATAATGACTGTTTTATCCTGATGAAGATGTTGCAGGATATATTGTTCTGCCTGAAGCTTAGATTTGCCGTAAACCGTTTTGGGAGCAGGTTGCATTTCCTCCGTAACGATAGAATTTGGTTGATCTGAAACGGCTTTTACCGAGCTGAAAAATATAAATAAATCAGCCTTGTCATCCTTTAAAAAACACTTATAGAGTTGTTTAGTTAACTCACAATTGACTTCGTAATACAGACTTTCCTCCTTTTTTTTGCTCAAGTCATGGGCTATACCGGCCAGATGAATATAGCTCTTGAACGACCTCTTATCTAAAGTTGTCTCCCAGTGCTCATCTCTCAGGTTAAGCCTAGTCAACGCATAGTCTTTAGCCTCTAAATACGTTACCAAGTTTTTACCTACAAAGCCGGAGCTTCCCGATATTAAAATTTGTTTCTTATGCATTGCTCCTCTTCAAAACACCTATTAATTTCCAGATGAAACGCAATTTAATCTTATTGGGGTTAAAAGCAATATCATTCATCGAAAGTGCTTTCTGAATTTCCTTGGTTATCAATTTATAGGATGCCGCACCAGAACTGCTTAAGCCTCCTACCAACATGGCAGTGGTGGTAATGCCGGAATACTTCCAACTAATTTTATGTTTGAGAAAAAAACGAGTGATGAGTTCGTAATCTGAACCAATGACAAAACCAAGCTTATAATTGCCCAACTCATGAAACAACTCTGTTTTGAAGAATATAGAAGGATGTGGTGGCATAAAGCCGATTTTGAGTTTCCCGGGGTTCCAGTTTTTAGAAGAATAGACTCTGGTCACTTTTCCGCCGGATTTATGTTGTATAATATTACCTACGGAGGCATCGATGTCATGGCTGCTATGAAACGTTGCCACTTCTTCTATAGTTTTATCATTTAAAAAGGTATCATCAGAATTGAGAATACCCACAATATCACCGGTGGCCATTTCCAGTCCCTTATTCATGGCATCGTAAAGCCCCTGGTCCGGTTCAGAAACCCACTGCGTAATTATGCTTTGGTTATCTTTTATCAACTCAGGCGTAGAGTCTGTCGAGCCCCCATCGACCACAATATATTCTATATTGGAATAGGACTGATTGTTAACAGATTCAAAGGTTTTTAATAAGGTCGCTTCACTGTTATAACACACAGTGATAATGGTAACTTTCATGACATATGGGTTTGTTAGGCTAATCGGATTTAATTTTTGATTAAGGCGGGCAATTTATTAATTTTTAAGTTTTAAACGTGGTGAGGTTAGAATGACCTCCCCCCTCGTCTTCGCTCGTGGTCACATTCCTCTCGAAATGACATTCTACTCTATTAGCCTTTCTTTTTTGAAAACTGCCGGGTTGCCTGCATAGATTTTATAAGGTTCCAGATCTTTAGTAGCTGTTGAACCCATGCTAAGAATCGCATGCGATCCTAAAGTTACACCTGGTGCTACACAACTTCTAGCTCCAACCCAGCTACCGTCTTTTAGCCTAATTGGTGCTATCATCAAATTGAACGTTGGTTTTTTATAGTTGTGATTTCCACATTGCAACAGAGCACCCTGAGAAATGCAAACATTATCCTCTAAGGTCACCTGATCTAAGTTGTCGATCCAAACTCCCTCACCTATCCAGCAGTGGTTGCCAATCTCAAGCTTCCACGGATATTTAATATTGACATTAGGTTTTATAATGACTCCTTTGCCCACCTCTGCTCCAAACGCTTTTAGCCAAAACACTTTTAAAGATGAGGAAATAGTCCATGAACTTTTTAAAAAAATCAAGTTCACATAATACCACAGCAACCT
>CBFHVV010000163.1:0-3373 GCA_965658965.1 Croceimicrobium sp. | reverse complement strand
AACAAGAGCTTGCAGAGTGGAAAGCTTATAAATTTTGCAAGAATTTACCAGAGTTATTAAATCCCGGAGGTCTCACTTAAGGCCAATTGCAAGCGGTGATGCATTTCTGATGGAGGGGATTTCTTTAATTTAGCGCAGCTTCAAGATGGAAATTAGCCTTGCGATTGAATAAATAATTGCATCTTAGTAAATAGGAAATTCTTGTAGAGGCACTAATCAAGACGAAAGTATTTGCCGTTATAAAAAGCCCTATTGCGGATGAAGCTAGCAGAGCTGGTTAATAATTTTTGGTTTGGGCTCGATATTCTCTTTAGTCAAACGAATTATTTGACTATTTTAGCGGCTTACAGACCAAAATCAGTCCATCATTTATGAGAAATCATCGTCTACTTATCGCGATTTTTCTATTAACCATATTTGCTTTACCTGCTGTTTCTCAGGATGAAGGCGAGCAGGAGCCCAAGTTGCCCAAGGAATTAGTTAAAGCATTCGATGCTTACAATGCTCAAGAATATTTTTATGCGATTGAGCTCTTAAAAGATGCCTATGGTGAGGCTAGCGGTAGACAAGAAAAGTCGAAAATACTTTTTATGACGGCAGAGTCTTATCGTATGTTAAACGACTATAAGAACGCAGAAAGAGAATACGATAGAGCGCGGAAAGTGGGTTACGAAGACCCTATTGCTATGTTGCGCATGGGAGACATGTTAAAAGCGCAAGGCGAATATGAAGAGGCGATTGAGGTATATCAAGATTATAAAAAGGAAAATCCTACCGACCCTGCGGGTGATCTAGCGATTTCTAGTACTCGTCAAGCCATTGAGTGGAAAACTAAACCTTCACAATATCAGGTTGACAATATGAAAGATCTGAACTCACGTGAGATGGATTTTTCGGTGATGTATGGTGGTGATCGTAACGAAAATGATGTGGTTTATTTTGTTTCTTCTCGAGAAGAATCAGTGGGTAATGATGAAGATGGTTGGATTGGTCAATCTTTTATGGATATCTACGTAAGTAATGCCGAACGTAAAGGTCGCCGTCGCCGTCGTGGTAAAGATGATGATCAGGAAGAAGTGAGTTATGCAGATCTAAAATGGTCTACTCCTGTGCCCATCGATGAAACGGGAATTTTAAATACCGAATATCACGAGGGTACCGCTACTTTCGACAGTCGTAAAAAAGAATTGTATTTCACCCGTTGTATTAAGGAAAAAAATGAAAAACTGGGTTGTGCCATTTACGTAACCGAAATGGTGGGTCAAGATTGGAAAGAGGCAGAAGCAATTATAATTGGATCGGACACTTCCGCCAATGTGGGACATCCTTCACTTTCTCCAGACGATAAGTTTTTATATTTTGTTTCCGACGATTTTAATTCTCAAGGGAAGCACGATATTTTTGTTACAAGCTACGATAGAAGGTCTAAATCGTGGAAAGAACCCAAAAACCTAGGTCCCAAAGTAAATAGTAGCGAGAGTGAGTACTATCCAATTATCCACGGTGATGGATACCTTTATTTCTCATCCAATGGCCATGGAGGAATGGGCGGTTTAGATGTGTTTAGAGTTTCAATAGGGGAAGATGGTATGCCGAATGGAGATATCGAGAATATGAAGTATCCCATTAATACCAATTACGATGATTTTCACTTGGTATGGGAGCCAGGAAGCGATACCAAAAAAGGTTTTGTTTCTTCTAATCGTTCCGGCGGCGAAGGAAGCGATGATATTTATGCCGTATACCGCACTCCGCTCGTATTTAATATTGAAGGGGTAGTATTAAGTTCTAAAACCAAACTACCAATTCCAGAAGCTACCGTTAAGTTAGATGGCTCAGATGGTAGTTCCTTCACAGTTACCGCAGATGAAGACGGGTATTATATTTTTGATGATACCAAAGTTAGTGAGGACGTGAATTATAAGTTGAGTTTCGAGAAGAAGAAATTCTTATCCAATACTGGTGATGTGAGTACCATCGGCTTTGAGCTAGATGCTTTTGAGTATATTCCTTCTGCGAGCATATTTATTAAGCGTATTAAGTTTAATAAAGAATTAGATCCTATTGAGGAGCCCATTGTATTACCTAATGTATTCTTTGATTTAGCGAAGTGGGACTTACGTCCAGAAGCGATGCAGGCCTTGGATTCAGTAATCGCCATTTTAAATAATAACCCAACCATTGTAATTGAGATGCGTTCGCATACCGATTACCGTGATAGCGAACAAAAGAACCAAGTATTATCGCAAAAAAGAGCGGATACAACCGTTAGTTATATTGTTTCTAAGGGTATTAACCCGGGTCGCCTAGTGGCGCGTGGTATGGGCGAAAGCGATCCCTTTAAGATTCCAGAATCTTACGATGGATACGGTAAAGGACAGTTTGAAGCAGGTGATGTTTTAACGGAAAGATTTATTAAAGGGCTTAGTCCAGAAAAGCAAGAGGTTGCTAACCAAATTAACCGTCGTACAGACTTCAAAGTACTGCGCGATGACTTTGTGCCTGAAAATGCCGTAGTGCAGGAAGGTGCGGATGCTGCAGACATTATCGCAGAAAAGCGTGAGGATGCAAATGCTCCCGCAGAGGCAGGTGAGATATATATATTGGCAAAACCTGAAAGTTTTGGAGCCATCGCCCGTCGTTTTAAAATGAACATGCGAGATTTCAAGGAGCTTAATGGTGGCTTACGCGGAGTGCGTCCTTTTGCAGGTCAGCAGGTAAAAGTTGAGAAAGAAGGAAACTACGAGAAGTGGGATGAGACGCATTTCTTGGTAAAACGTCGCGGACAAGATTTAAAAGATATTGCGAAGATTCTAGATATGGACGATGATACTCTGGAAGAGCTTAATCCAGACATTGAAGAAATCGGAGTTCAGCCAGGTCTTTGGATACGAATTAAGTAGCTTTATTAAATATTATTGAGCGCCCTGTGGTTGTACCGCGGGGCGCTTTTATTTTTGCAGTATGAAAAAGGACTCATCTAAATATGCGCAAAGAGGTGTTTCTTCACAAAAGGAAGACGTACACCAAGCGATAAAAAAATTGGATAAAGGTTTGTTTCCTCAGGCCTTCTGTAAAATTATTCCAGATACCCTTACGGGTAGTGAAGAGCATTGCTTAGTAATGCATGCCGATGGTGCAGGAACCAAATCGAGTTTGGCTTATATGTACTGGAAAGAAACAGGCGATTTATCGGTTTGGAAAGGCATTGCTCAAGATGCACTAATCATGAATATTGATGATTTACTTTGTGTAGGAGCGGTAGATTCCCCCATCTTGGTTTCATCAACAATTGGTCGCAATAAGAATCTCATACCAGGTGAGGTTTTAGGGGCCATTATTAATGGTACGCAAGAATTGATTGAGGAGCTAA
>CBFHVV010000162.1:0-3391 GCA_965658965.1 Croceimicrobium sp. | reverse complement strand
CGCCATGATAACCGCCTTTCTATTAAACCCTAATTACCTTCCTTTAGTACGGCTTTTTGATCAGGTTTTAGAATTGCGTAGCATATCCTTAAGCTCAGTAATTGCCATCATTAGCACTCTCACTTTAGGGCTACTGGCTCGGGCTAGTAATGAACTACTCTTTATACTTGCACCATCGAAGCTTTCGCTAGAAGAAGAGAGCGACTTCGATGAAGATGAAGACTTCTTAAGCGAAAAAGCCTAAAGATAAACATCAGGCCCAGCCTGCAGAAACTGAACTATACCAAAAGTGGAAATTCAGCCTAAGTCTAATTATTAACCTGAATTCTTTTCAGATTGTCAGCTCTATGGAAGAGATCGCATCCCGCAGTTCTAACCGAGAAGAACGGGAGAAATATTTTAAAAATAAGTCTCAGTCCACACGCTATTCTCTTAATTTCGCTTCTAAAGTAAAATACATGCCTCAAAAAATATACTTCCTTTTTGCCATCCTCATTAGTGTAAGCCTAAATGCCCAAGATTATTCGCAGGGTATTACTAGTCCTGCGAATGCGGAAGCCGTTTTTCCCGTAAAACATAAGTTTAATACTGGCGACACCCTGCGCATCGCTACTTGGAATGTTGAGCACTTAGTAGATAGTATTGATGACCCTTACGTTAATAACCGCATTGAGAATGCTGCTTTAGTTAAAGTGGAGAAAATGCAACTTTTGGCCGAAGGTCTGGCTCAAATGAACGCGGATGTTGTGGTTCTACAAGAAGCGGAAAGCGCTAATGCAGTGCAGGCTTTACGCGATGCCTATTTCCCTGAATTAGGCTATTATTACATCACCGATGCGCGGAGTAGAAATTGGTACCAAAATGTAGTTATAATGAGCAAATTGCCCTTGGGGGAAATCACAAGTTATGGCAATGTTCACACGCCTGTTGCTTTTACTGAAGATGGTGAAGAAAAACTACAAAGCCAAGATTATATCAATACTCGCATGTGGAGCTGTGAAGTATTGGTAAATGAAAGTTATTATCTAAACCTTAGTGGTCTACACCTTAAAGCAGGACGTAAAGACCGAGATAAAGCAATGCGCTTAGGGCAGATTCGTTTTTTAAAGACAGCACTAGCTAATAAGCTTGCCGCTAATAAGGATAGCAAAATTATGGTTTTAGGAGACCTCAACAGCCTTAGCGATAGTGAGGAAATCACGACTTTACTAAACTTCGGACCCAAAACGGTTCGCTTGCAAGACCCACTTGCTCCTACCGTATTTACACATCCGGCCAACGAGCCTAGCAGACGATTGGACTATATTTTGTACAATACCAATTTGGCCTCAGATGTAATATCTAAGTCTGCCCAAGTAGGGCATTTTTTCAGTCCGGAGCAGATGAGGCTTATAAGCGACCATTTACCTGTTCATATTGATATCCTTTGCACTAAGTAGTTTTCGACTTTTTTGCGCCATCTGCAGCTTAACCAGCAAAAAATAGCCTTTTTGTAATTATGGGAGCAGACAAAGTACATTTAGTACCGCAGCCTACCAACCAATTTTATTGGGAGCTTAGAGGTGCATCCATGCGACTTATATGAGATTCAATTGCAATGGTTGTGGCCGTAGAATTGCCAGAGGGATTTTTAGAAGGTCAAAGAATTGAACGCATACAAGTCCTGCATTAAAGTATTGTCCGAGTGCCGCATTGGCCTTCAAGAAAATGAAAGCTGAATTGAGGAAGAACCTTAGTAAGACCGAGAAGCTCCGAAGAATTGAGGAGATCACTCGGCCGCGCTTAGGGTCTCCGAAAAGGCAGCTTTTATTGGCTTGGAAGCCTTTAAATTCTCATTTTATCTTGACTTCGCTTTTTTCCTGCTGGACTCATTAATGCCGATGGAAGATTAGTGCTCGTTCCTAGCTAAAAAAAAGTTTGGTACCTAGCCTCGCGGATAAGTACCATACGTATAATGTAAGAAGCAAAAGCTCTGATCAGATAAAGCTTTTAATCCACTAATTGAATTAGCTCACTCACTGCTAAATCTGGAACAAAAAAGAAATAATTCCCTTGTGGTAAATAACTTAGGTCTAAAGACATAGACTCTGAGCTTAGGGTCCCTTGATCTACAATTTGCCCCAGCGAGTTTGCGATGAAATAATTTGCATTTATTAAGGCCACATCTGCCTTTAAATGAATTAAGCCAGTACTAGGCTTAGGATAAAATTGTACAAAAGTCTCGCCTACTTCCTTTAAGCCAACATTATTGCTGATAGATAGACTAGCCGCTTGCGATGTATCACTGCAAGCTCCGGAACTAAGTACACAACGGTAATTCTTCGCATCAAAAATCATTACCGCGCTTAATAAAACTAAAGTATCATCTTGCGCCCCAGCATAAAAAGAGTTGTTTGCAATATTTGTAAAACCATTCGTGGTGCTAACCTGCCACTGAAAAGTAGCACTTGGATCGTTCGAGGCTACCACAAACTCTACTCTAGAGTTAATTACGGTATTAACTGAATTAGGTTGTGCGCTAAAGGCACCGCATACAAATAAACTTGCGACATTACTTGTATCGCTGCAGGAACCTCCGTCGCCAAGAACGCAACGAAATTTATAGGCATCCATTGCAAAGGTAGCGTTAGTA
Organism: Croceimicrobium sp.; assembly: GCA_965658965.1. Classification (GTDB taxonomy): domain Bacteria; phylum Bacteroidota; class Bacteroidia; order Flavobacteriales; family Schleiferiaceae; genus Croceimicrobium. The sequence goes on along the minus strand of CBFHVV010000162.1, from coordinate 759 downwards.
ATAGTAAGCGTATCCGAGCTTACTCCCTGAAAGATGCTATTATTAGCTAAGTTCTGAAAAGTACCATTACTATCAATTTGCCACTGATAGTTTAAGCCTGGAGCACTGGCATCTAAACCAAACTGAGCGCTTGCTCCAACACTCACTGAATCGTTTTGGGGTTGCAAACTCACGGCGACATTGCAGCCTAAGTATAAATCAGTTATTTCTGCTTGGGTCAAAACACGACTCCAGATCCCTAAATCATCGATTTTTCCTGCGTAATAATTTCCACCATGGCTGCGACCTACGCGCAAAGGCAAGGTTGATTGAGTGCTACCTGAATTTCCAAAAGTAGAGCTAGTGACAAACTGCCCATTTTTATACACTTTCATGGTACCGTTTTCATAGGTTCCTAAAAAATGTTCCCATTGATTCGTCGTATAAGTGCTATTGGCCCAAGACCAAGCCGAGCCCTGTTTATTGGTCCCGTAATTAAGGATACCGCTTGACGATGATTGAAAAAGCCAAATGAAATTACCGCTTGCGCCAGAAGACTGCATCACCGCAATTCCGTATTGATTACTAGCCTTTTGAGTCCAGAAGGAAACCGTAAAAGAATCGGTCTCTGCAAAAGAAAAGCTAGGACTATTTACTACTAAGTATTGGTTTATACCGTTAAAATCATACGCGGAATTTGCATTGCCATCCCGATCAGCAGTTAGGCTGGCTCCCCCCGTATTCGTAAAATTATTGCCATTGCCACTAAGGTCGTTGGAG
>CBFHVV010000161.1:0-3422 GCA_965658965.1 Croceimicrobium sp. | reverse complement strand
TGCTCATCACTTAGCAGAAATCGCTTATCCCATTTATCCATCCGACCTATGTTTAAATCGGTATAGTTTAAAAAAGCATCCGAGTGATTTTCACCAGTTGCTTTATTTTGAGATCGTAAATCAGCGATTAACTGACGATATTCCTTGTAATTGTGACTGTTTTTTAAAGCCAACTCTATATTCTTATTTTTTGTCATCACTTTGATTTTATCATTTTAGGAATAGTCGATTGCACCAGCCATTCCTGACAAGAAGTAAACTGGGCAAATTTACAAAGCAAAAAAGCTTGTTAGGCTTTTATACCCAACAAGCTTTTTTAAATGTGATTCGTCTCACTGAGAACCAAGTTTTACGTGGGCAAACCAAGAAGATTTGATGACATCCACACAGAAAAAAGTATTTGAAGTCTAATTTTTAATCTGTCGAGATTTTCATTAGTAGGTTCTTCGGCCTCAGTTACGAAGAGTTATAATAAAAGCTTTTGCTTTAGTGAGATGGGAACCGAGGAACATAGTGACGAGCTCACGAATTCCTCTGAAAGAGGACAACTGTTCGTAACAAAGCGACGGAGGAGCTCGCCCACCGAAATAGCAAAAGGGAATATTTTAACGATGAGGAATTGGAGCCTAGATTTTTTTCCTTCTTTTTTGATTATGTAAAAAAGGAGTCTAAAGCATCTTGGGATACTTTACTCCATCGCGAAACACCCCCTGAAAACCAACTCATTAAAAAGATGTCATGGGTAGCGCTTTATGGCTTAGCTAAACTGTGGCGAAACCGTTTCGCTTTTGGGGCCTTCGCTATAATCGTAAAAGCCTTCACCAGACTTCACTCCTAGCTTACCGGCTCGCACCATATTCACAAGCAATGGACAAGGAGCATATTTAGAATTACCAAAACCTTCGTGCAATACTTTCATAATAGAAAGACAAACATCAAGACCTATAAAGTCAGCTAATTTTAAAGGTCCCATCGGGTGAGCCATACCTAGTTTCATGATGGTGTCAATTTCCTTTACACCAGCTACACCCTCAAAAAGAGAGATAATCGCCTCATTAATCATAGGCATAAGAATACGATTGGCCACAAAACCAGGATAATCGTTACACTCAACTGGTACTTTAGATAACTTCTTACTCATTTCTACAACGGCAGCGGTGGTTTCATCGCTGGTGGCATAACCACGAATGATCTCTACCAACTTCATTACCGGCACTGGGTTCATAAAATGCATACCTATTACTTGCTCTGGACGCTTTGTGGCGGCTGCAATTAAGGTGAGTGATATTGATGAAGTATTGGAAGCTAGAATCGCCTCTGGCTTGCAAAAAGCGTCCATGTCACGGAAAATCTTCAGCTTTAGGTCTACATTTTCTGTAGCAGCTTCCACTACTAAGTCGGCCTGCGCTAAACCAGTTTTTAAATCAGTGTAAGTACTAATATTGGCTAAGGTTTCTGTTTTAACGCTTTCTTCAATGGCGCCTTTACTAACCTGCCTGCCTAGATTTTTTTCTATGGTAGCCAATCCCTTGTCCAAAGATTCTTGGGCAATATCCACCAGACTTACTTTAAATCCATTTTGTGCAAAAACGTGGGCAATACCATTCCCCATTGTTCCTGCTCCTATTACAGCAATATTCTGCATGTATCTATATTTGAGAGTTAAAATTATTCCTTGATCAGTGTTTGAATAAAAAGGTCGTTTTGCGCAACGAATTCTTCATACTTTGGTGTTCCTGGACCAGCAAAACCGGTATGAATCTTCACCACTTCATGTTTTCGATTTAAATAAATAGAAGTAGGATAACTCATCACGTGATTAAGCATCGGTAAAAGCTCTGCGGCTTTATCTTTTCGGGTAGCTCCAGCCAATAAAATGGGGTAAGGTAAATCTAAATCACGCTCCATTTTCTTAGCTCTTTGTACCGCTGTTGAGTAATCACGTGCTCTTTCGAAAGTTAGCCCAACAATTTCCAAACCCTGTCCGTGGTATTTACGGTATTGCTCTTTTAAGTACAATGATTCATCTAAGCAATTGGGGCACCAGCTTCCCATAATCTGAACTATCACTGCTTTTCCTTTAAAGCGAGCATCCTCTAAACTAAGGGTATCTCCCTCTAAATTAGGGAATTGAAACGCCATACTTTCGAAGCCTTCTTTAAGAAAGGTTAAACTATCAGCATTACGCAAGGAAAAACTAGAATCTCGATAAGCTTTGAAGGGGGCACTGTAAGATCTGCCAGAGTAAAAACGACCTTCTAAAGTATCGCCTGTTTTAAAAGTAAGATAATAGAGAAAGCCTCCGTCGAAAGTAGAAATTTGTGCCAGACCATTGCTAACTCCTCCTTCTAGAAAACGATAATCTCCGGTCTCGGTCATTACCGAAGCGTAAACCTTATCGTCCTCCACTTTAAAATTCGCAATGGCAGAACTTTGTTCCTCCGTGTTAGGGTTAAAATCAAGGCGGTAATTACCCATTAAGCTAGGATTAAGTTTAGCTAGAGGATAGCGATTTTCAATACTCAACTCTGCTTCAAAAGGCAAACGATAATTTTCCGCATCGGGATTAATATAATACCCCTGCATTTCGCCATTTTTCAAACTAAAAACTAGATAATTGGCAAAAACGGGCATTTCAACTTTGAAGCTATCCAAGCCTAAGCTCAAAACCTTTGCTTTTACCAAATTACCCGCATTGCTGATTATAAAATCATAAGAGACTGAATCGGTAGACGCTAAAGTGAAATTAAAATTTAAGGGTATCGAATCACTTAAAGTTATGGTTCCAAGCCACTGACCTTCTGTTAAATCTGCTATTTTATCCACTCCCTCCTCTTGAGCACTTGGTGCGCAAGAAGCCAAGAGACTAATACCTACTAAAATTTTAAAAATAGATTTGATCATTTACAATCCTAATTCTTTCGTTATGGCAGCTAATCTTTCTTCTAGTTCTGCCTTCTTTGCTTTAAACGCATCTGCAGAAGCAAGAACATCATTTACGCTAACGTAAAATTTAATTTTCGGTTCGGTACCACTCGGTCTCGCTGTAATTTTAGTCCCTTTATCAGTAATAAACTGCACTACATTACTCTGAGGCAAATCAATTGCACTGATCGCTCCAGTAGCAATTTCTTTAGACTCACTGCTTTGGTAATCCAAGACCTTAATTATGCGCTCCCCGGCAATACTCTCAGGAGTTTTATTACGGAAATCTTCCATCATTTGCGCAATCTCGGCTTGACCCTTAATACCCTCACGTTTTAAGGATACTAAAGTTTCTAGGTAAAAGCCAAATTTCACATAAATATCAACCAAACTTTCGTAAAAGCTAGAGCCTTGTGATTTAGCATAGGCCGCGGCTTCAGCCAGCATCATTGCCGAAGCTACTGCATCTTTATCCCTTACAAACTCGCCAATCATAT
>CBFHVV010000160.1:0-3463 GCA_965658965.1 Croceimicrobium sp. | reverse complement strand
AGGTATTTATCGAAATAATTCTCATTTAAAAACTTGAAAACCATGCGGGGTGATGTCCAAATTTTACTGAAAATTTCTTGATCAGATAAATTGGGGCTTTCCTCTTTGCTGGCCGAGATTTCGTGTACTTCCATAAATTTTGCTGGTTAAGGCTATTTTCTTTTGATTTTTTTCTTTGTAAGAAAAGGCTAAAAAGATAGGTTTTTTTTATTCAAAATGAATTTTCATTCCAAGATGACTCGCTTTAAAACCTAAGTCTTCGTAAAACCTAATGGCCTCTGATCTTTGCTTGTCTGTTGTTAATTGCAATAAATGGGCATTACGCTCTTTCGCTCGATTAATCGCCCACTTAAACATAGCTTTCCCTAGGCCTTGTCCTCTCTGGTCTCTACGTATCCTAACCGCTTCTATTTGTGCTCTTAAACCACCGCGATAAGTGAGGTATTGAAGAAAAGATAATTGCATGGTGCCGATAATCTCAGCCTGATCGTTTTCAACAACCACTAGCTCTTGACTTGGGTCGCGATCTATATTGGTAAATGCTTTTAGATATTCTTCTGGTAATGGACTTTGAAGATTTTCTCTGGTTTTACCAAGTTCATCATCGGCTAGCATCTCTATAATGCAAGAAAGATCATTTTCAGTTGCTTTTCTAAAAGTTATTGCGCTCAATTCTAAGTGATAGTCTATTATTAATTCGGCCAATTTATCTTATCGCCAACCCTGATAACCTTCCTTAAAAATTATTAAGGGATTAAGCATGTTGAGCCTTCTGGTATAGATATTCTCACAAGATTCAGAATAAGTTCGCTGAAGCTGAGACATGCTGTTTATAAGAATCGTGTCCTGACTATTTTTTAAAAAATATCGCTGCGCGAGATGTATCTCCGCTCTTTCTAGATAATAATTAAAAGGATCAGTGTTAAAGATAATTTTATAATAGGAGCCAGATAGTCCTAAGTAATCAATTGAGTCGTGGCCCGGTATGGATTTCGAAAATGGTAATTCAAGGGCATCAGCGTAAGCTTCCAAGCTATGAATAAGATTATTAGCGGTATCAATAAGTACTTTCCCTTGGTATTTAGCGAGGCTAAAAATGGAATCAGTGTAAGTCATGCTTATTTCCAAGCTGCCTGTGGGCAAATATTTAAAAGCGGTCACCTGAGCAGTTTCCTTAAAAGGATAGTACAAGTGTTTATAGCCCATTACATCGTCTAACCAAAAGAAAGGAAATATTTTAAAAGGGTGCAGCCAGGCAATGGTATCGAGATTAGAATGTAAAATAACCGTATCACAAGCCAATTCACGTGGTAAGGGGAAAAAATTTCGATTCGAAAAGTTTAGCATGGTCATTTCGGGAATATCCAAGAGCCGTTTACCGAAGGATTTAGCATCAATATTAGAGTGATAACTATAATTCTTGGCATACTTCATACTTTCTTTATAGTATTTCCAACCATTTTTGTGAGCGGATTCTAGCCGTTTTAGAGGCTTCGTGAAATTAGCGCTAAGCAATACCTCATGGAGAAGATTAGATTCTAGCTTAAGATAAAAATGCTGACTTGCTTTTGAGCTTGCTAGAATCGTGTCGCGGTAGCCCCACTTTTTTACTTTAATAGTATCATGGGAGCTATCGATTTCTGCTTGACCTTTTTTAGTGCTGAGTGCTAGAAATTGGTCATTTTTAGAGAGGAGGTACACATTTTCTATCGCTTCTTTAGTTTCGAGATCGAAGAATAATAGCGTTTTCTTCGATTGGCCAAGGCTTTTCAAGCTAATGAGGAAGAGGAGGATAGGGAGGTAGCGACAGGTACTCAAGTGTTAAATTGTAAGGAGTGAGAAAAAGGATTGTTTCTTTAGCCGTCAAGCTTAGTTTTCCAGTGGGATCGATCAATTCGAAAGACATTCATGGGAGAGCCTTCATAGGAGTCGATTTTCTGCTCCCAAATCATGCCGTTTTTTCGAGCCACTTTCTCCGATGCGATATTCTCTACGTGAACCATTGATATTAAAGATTCGGCCAATTTATTTCTAAAAGCATAGTTTTTACATTTAATTGCGGCCTCAGAAGCAAAGCCATGTCGCCAATATTTTGGTAGAATAGAGTAGCCAATTTCCAATCGCTCTGTCTCCTGTACCGATTGAATAAGTAAGCCGCATTGCCCAATTAGTAGATTGGTTTTTCGATCAACCAAAGCATTCATTACTCCTGAGTCATTTTCATAACGTGCAAAGGTCTTTTCGAACCACAGTTCACACATCTCTTTTTCAGAAAGTGTCGGGTCGATACCTAAGAATTTGGCAACATCTTTTCCTTTGAATAAAGCCATCCAATCTTGAAAGTCATCAGGCCTTAATAGTCTAAATTTCAGCCTTTCTGTTTCTTGTCCTGCCAGAGAATATTTCATAATTGCTATTGCGAAAGCCTTAGATTCATCCCAATTTATTTTTGCTATTTCTTTTACCTGAGGGAATGAAAGAAAGCTATGTGATTGAGTTCTTAAAACATGGCCTTACAAAGCTACACTTTAGAACATAAAAAATGCCCAGCGATTAAACTGGGCATCTTGAAAATTATCGAATCTTTTATTTAAAGGCTAAAAGCCTTTTTAATATCATCAACCCGGTTGAGGTTTTCCCAAGTAAATAAATCAACCTGCATCGTTTTTTCGCTACCATCGGCTTCTACAAAAGTGCGCTCAACACCAGCTTGATATTCGCGCCCCATGTGTCCATAGGCAGCTGCTTCCGAGTAAATTGGGTTACGTAACTTTAAGTCTCTTTCAATCATACCCGGACGGAGATCGAAGATTTCCATAATCTTAGCCGCAATGGCACCGTCGCTCATGTTTACCTTAGCGCTGCCATAAGTGTCTACGAATAAACCAGTAGGTTTCACCACTCCAATGGCATAGCTAACTTGCACTAACATTTGATCAGCCACGCCCGCCGCTACCATGTTTTTGGCAATATGACGGGTAGCATAAGCGCCAGAGCGATCTACTTTACTAGGGTCTTTTCCGCTAAAAGCGCCACCACCATGAGCGCCTTTGCCTCCGTAGGTATCAACAATAATTTTTCTTCCCGTAAGACCAGCGTCACCATGCGGTCCGCCAATTACGAACTTCCCAGTTGGGTTAATGTGATATTCAATATCGCCTTCAAAAAGCTTTTGTAAGTCGGGCTTCAAGCGCGCTTTTACCCTCGGCATTAAAATCTCAATCAGGTCTTTACGAATCTTCTTGCCCATTTCCGCTTCGGAAGCGAAATCGTCGTGTTGTGTGCTAACTACAATCGTGGTGATTTTTTGCGGAACGTGATCGTCGCTATACTCAATGGTTACTTGCGATTTAGCATCGGGACGGAGGTAAGGAATGTCTTTTTCTTCGCGGCGTAATACGGCTAGTTCCTGTAAAATAGTGTGACTTAAGGCTAAAGCTAAAGGCATGTAGTTTTCGGTCTC
>CBFHVV010000159.1:0-3497 GCA_965658965.1 Croceimicrobium sp. | reverse complement strand
TCATGCTCATCTATGGTAGAAGTGCCCTGCTCAGCAATAGCACTAAGCCCTTCCTCACGTAAAAAAGGGGCAATATTATCAAACTCCTTTTCTAAAATCTGTACCTCCTCCTTCTCCAAAGGAGCGCCCGCATCACCTTCTACACAACATGCTCCTTTGCATTTAGTGAGATCGCAAACGAAATGAGCCTCAAAAAGCTCTTGCGAGAGTACCGTTTTTCCATGTGCTATCATTCTGCAAAATTACGTCACTACTCGAAACTAAGGCAGCTCTTTAAGCAGTATTTACCAGAGGGACATTCCCTGGTCAAATGCTCTTGCAAATATGTACCGAAACCAAAAATTACTTTCTTCATACTGCTTGCGCAAAATCTGCTTTTAATTGTAAGCCACCACTCCCCTATACATATCTATTTAAAAAACTGATTCCCACACACTCCCCGAAAACTAAGCTAGCATCCTTACCCATCCACACTTTAATCCTCTTAAACAGAAATACCCGAGCAGCTGCAACTACTCGCTTCAAAAACCTTCCCAAAAGGCTATTTCGGTGGGCTAGCTCATTCCAATCGCTTCCCAACTCTCTAGGCCTTTCGCTTTGTTTTTTCAAGTCTCCTACTTGAGGCCCACTAAAAATTCGCTCTTCATTTAAAGCCCCAAAAGCCATGCTCCTGCGCCATTTCCCCACTTTCAAAGCAAGTCTATAAATTGCCTAAGGCTCTAATATAAACTTTGTATTAATTTTATGATTACCTTTGCCGCCAATATCTTCTTAGCGGTAGGTGAGATACCTACCTTCTTAATCGATTTAGCTAAGATGGTTTATAGCTAAATTTGGATTAATAGTAGCAGAAAGCTACCTAAAAAAACAGCGTTATTCACAATCATAAATTCTCTCGTACTCAAGATTTACAGTTTTTCAAAACTTTAAATGAACGAGTAAACCGCTATTTCACCGACAACAAAATATCTAAGAACGGTGGTTGGTCAATCTGGATCAAGTTTTTTGCAATGCTTGCTCTCTATTTTACTCCTTTTGCCCTAATTCTTAGCGGTACAGTAACAAACTTTTGGGCCTTCACTTCTCTGTGGGTATTAATGGGTCTTGGCACAGCAGGAATTGGCATGAATATCATGCACGATGCTAATCACGGTTCTTTTTCTTCCAATCGAAGAATCAATGATATTGCTAGCCTCGTAATGAACATGCTCGGGGGCGATGCTTCCATCTGGCGCATGCAACATAATGTTCTTCACCACACCTTCACCAATATTCACGAGGCCGACGAAGATATAATCGGGCCACCTCTTTTAAGATTTTCACCGCACGATGACCACAAAGACGTTCATCGTTACCAATATGTATACGCGTGGTTTCTATATGGTTTAATGACCATAATTAAACTTGCCTACACAGATTACAAACGCGCAATTCGTTACCACAAAATGGGCCTGATTAAAACCAGACAAGAATTACGTTCGCGCATTTTTAAAATCGTAGCCGGTAAAGTGGTTTACTTCGGCTTTATATTAGTACTTCCAATGTTTTTCGCACCGCATTTTTGGTGGGTTCTAGTTGGCTTCCTAATAATGCACCTCATCACGGGCTTCCTATTGTCTATTATATTCCAAACTGCGCATGTAATGCCAAGTTCCGAATATCCTTTACCTGACCTAAATGGTAAAATGAATAATAATTGGGCCGTTCATCAGTTAAGCACCACCACTAATTTCTCACCGAAGAGTCGCATCTTCTCCTGGTTTATTGGCGGACTTAATTATCAAGTAGAACATCATTTGTTCTCCAATATCAGTCATATACACTATCGCAAACTTTCCAAGATAGTGTCGGACACAGCGCGTGAATATGGAATTCCATATCACTGTCAAGGCAGTTTCGTCCAAGCTTTAAAACAGCATGGACAAATGCTTTACCAACTCGGTAGAGTGCAGCCGCAGGCTAGCTAAATATAGCCTCGCACACTCACATACCACTATTATAAAAATATGAGCGATTATCGCAAGAAAAACTCGCGTCCAGCAAATGGCTACGCGAAAAGACGACCTAATTCTCCTAACCGAGGAAAAAGAAAGGGTCAAGAATCTAATTTAAAAGCCGCCGACTTACAACAACAAGCCCAAGCTCGAGAAATAACCAATTATGTATCTGAACGCACCTTTGCAGACTTCCCCATTCATGAGAAGCTGAAAGCTGCCTTAGCACACAAGGGCTACGAGAAACCTACCGAAATTCAGGACCGTAGCATTAGTGATCTATTAAATAATCGTGACCTACTAGGCATTGCCCAAACGGGTACTGGAAAAACTGCTGCCTTCCTTATTCCTATCATCGATAAACAATTGCGGAACAGCACCAGAGAGTCCATCTTAGTATTAGCCCCTACCCGCGAGTTAGCCGTACAAATTGAAGAGGAATACCGCAGCCTTAGCAGAGGAATGTCCTTTCAAAGTAGCTGCTTTATTGGCGGCACCAATATTAACCGCGATGTAGATCGCGCCCGTCGTAGACCAGACTTAGTGGTAGGTACACCAGGACGTTTGTTAGATTTATCAGATCGCGGCGCCCTGGATTTTCGCGATTTCAAAGTTTTGGTCCTAGACGAATTTGACCGCATGCTAGACATGGGTTTCGAAAAGGATGTAAATCGTATTACAAGCGCCATGCGTAATCGTAAGCACACCATGCTTTTTTCTGCTACTCTCGATAAAACCCAAAGAGCGCAAATCGACCGATTACTTACCAATGCCATTGAAGTAAAAGTTAGCAGCGGTGAAGCAAGTAACGATCATATTGAACAAGATATCATTAAAATTACTGAGGGCCAGAATAAGTTTCAAGTCCTACTAAATTTAATTGATGATCCAGAATTTGAAAAGGTTCTTGTTTTTGCCGAAACCAAAAGGTGGGTGAGTAAAGTACGTAGTCAATTAAGTAAAGCCGGAATTAAGGTCGACGAAATTCATGGCAATAAAACGCAAAATTACCGCCAAAACGCTCTAAAGGCCTTTAAAACTGGGAGAATACGCGTATTGGTTGCCACCGATGTAGCCGCGCGTGGCTTAGACGTAGAAGACGTCAGTCACGTAATTAATTACCAAGTTCCCAAAACTATGGATAGTTATATCCACCGTGTTGGTAGAACCGGAAGAGCCGGCAAAACTGGTAAAGCCTTCACATTCATCCACGATTAATAACCAAATTTCAATTTTCATAAATGGGTAAATCACAAGAAACCTTCGGAAAGAAGGAAAGAGAAAAAAAGCGCCTTAAGAAAAAGGAGCTAAAAAATAAACGTAAAGAGGAGCGCAAAGCCAATCCAGAAGATAAAGGTGATAACATCACTTACATGGATGTTTATGGCAATTTCCACGACACCCCTCCTGAAGCAGCAGAGAAAGTAAAAGCGAAAAATATCGAAATCGGTATTCCGCAGCGTACTGCCGAAGAAGAAGCAGCCGACCTTATTAAAAAAGGAA
>CBFHVV010000158.1:270-3545 GCA_965658965.1 Croceimicrobium sp. | reverse complement strand
AACATCGTTTCCCCTAAACTTTTCACATTTGGATAAGGTAAGCTTCCATCTGCTCGTTTTAAACGAAAATAATGTATGGGTTGTAGGTATGTTAAAAATCGAAAGGGCATTAAGATATTGTTTTTGGCAAAGGAGCATTTTGCTTAACCCCCTTTAAATAAGATAAATAAGGCTCTTCTTTTGGCAAAAGTAAAAGGTGGCATTTCCCTCTTTCAGCAATAGTCTTACCAGATTCAAGTTCCTTACCTGTTTTCAAATACCAAACCCTATAACCCATATCATCACTCCAAGCCAACATCATTTCTGCTGCTTTTTCCATACCAAGATCTTTTAGGTTATGCATTTCAATAAAAAAAGTACATTTAGTCTTTTCAGCTAATACCCTAGCCCCTTCCATGACTAAAGTTTCCGCACCTTCTACATCAATTTTCACCAAATCAGGTCTTATATTGTAATACTCATATAAGTAGTTTAATGTTACAGTTGAAACTTTCTTTGATGCCCCTATAGCAGCTGCAGATACTGCATGACTGGCATGCATGCTTCCTGCTGCACCACTACCAAGAGTATAAAATTTAATTTGTTTTTTTGATTTATCACTTACAAAAGCAGAATAATAGCGTGCTTTAAATCCCATATTATTCCTTAAAAGGTTTCCTTGGGCCTTTTGCAATGCCAAGGGGTTAGGATCAACCAAAAGATACTCTCTATTTGGATCCTGTATCATTGCTAAAAGAGCAGTGTATCCTACATTTGCCCCGATATCAAAAATGCAATCATGATGTTTTGCTAAAAGAAAAAACCAAGCATCATCTTGATCTGTTTTTCGACGGATAGTTCCTTTATATGTATTTAAGGAAACACCACAAAGGAAAGATGCAACATACTTATTATCAGTGTTTTTCAATTTAAAATATATCCAGGAAATAATTTTCTTTAGTTTCATTGGGTTTGTTTTATAATGTGTTGAGGGTAGTATTACTCTATTATTTATTTATAAAATTGCTTAAACTTCTCTTTTTGCTGTTCCAAATTAAATTTATGTTTGACTCGTTCCTGAGCAGATTGAGTTATTTTTTCATTTTCTAGCACAGAACAATTAATCACCTCGATAATCTTATCCCCTAAAAGTTTTGGCTGGCCTTTTGGCACTACCCAGCCGGTTTGTTCATGAACAATATTTTCAGACAAAGCTCCAGCATCAAATGCGATACAAGGTTTACCTAGAGCCTGAGCCTCTAATACTGCATTACAGAAGCCTTCACTACGGCTAGTTTGAACATATAAGTCTGTCTGACGAAGCAGCGCTAAGGTTTTAGAATGACTTTGTTTACCAACAAATTCAATTTCAGATTTTAGGTCCTTTTGATATATATGATAAAGATAGCGTTCTTTATGTTTTGAATCGCCCCCACCTACTACTTTCCACTCAAAATCAATGTTTTTGTCTTTGAGATAGTTTGCTGTTTCAATCAACTCATCTATCCCTTTGATCCAATGAAGTCTGGCTATGGTTAATAGCTTCAATTTTCCTGAATTTTCTGTCTGATGCTTTGGGAGTAATTTTAACCTATCAACATCTACCGCTGGCGTTATAATTTGACACCTCACCTCAGAAGACAAGCCTAAACTATAGGCTTTATTAAGTAAGTAACTAGAAATACTATGCACTTGATGGATATGCTTCCATAAAGTTGTGTAGCAGTTAGGATATTTAAGCGGATAGACGTCAATATCATACCCCCGAAAACTGACTGCCATTTGGGCGTCGATGGCCTTAGCTACAAGTTCTCGGTCTAAGCTCATCGTCGCAAACCCGAAATGCAACCAGTCGGTTTTCAGTTTAAGCAAGGTAGCATTGATGTATAATTTTTCGAGGATTCGTTTAATGGAGGTTCCTTCTCTTTTTTCCAATTTAGTAAATTTTAAGACTGGATTTAGATAAGGCAGCAAACCTAAAAAAACACCTACCATTTTAAAGACTTGTACTAGGCGGTTTTGACTAACTTTAGGGTGTTGGAGATGCTGACAAGCCTCAAAAACCTGATCGGTCGCCGCTGTGACCAGAATCACATCATGACCACTCTCCTGAAGCCCTTTGATCTTCGATCGGATGAAAGTTTCAGAGTAACCTGGTGGTTGCGGAAGAACGAGGGCGATGGTCATTTGTTCGTTTATTCGTGTATTGGTGTATTCGTTTATTCGTATAATCGTATATTTAACTATGCGATTACATGATTATTCGAACTTAAATTTTACTTTTTACATACTTCTTATACCCCGATAGTAACTTTCTAGTTTTTTCTATCATAGCAAATAAGGTGTGTTCTTCTTCAGCGCTCAAATAGTTTAGATTTTTTGCAATAATTAATTGAGTGTCTAATTCTGCTGCCGAACCGATTGAATAACCAACAAAATTATGAAGTTCCTTCCAGCTATTCCTTCCACTGCCTTCGGCGATGTTTGAAGGGATAGAAACCGCCGAACGCCTAATTTGATTTGTCAAACCAAATTGCTCATGTTTTGGAAAACTCTCTGTGTGTTTATAAATCTGAGTAACCAATTCTATTGACACTTTCCAGACATCTAACTCTTTATGATTCATGACTCTCGGTTTTATTTGATTATTCGATTATTCGTGTATTCGTGTATTCGTTTATAAGTGTTTCTGGTAATATATTTTACTATTATACGACTAATTTACTATTACACGACTATTCGATTATACGACTATACTATTATACAAACATAACATGCCCTCTACCATTTGCTCTTCATTATGCTGGGTCTCCACTTTATGTCGAGCAGCTATTTTGATTTGTTTTATTTCATTATTGCCTAACTTAGTAAAGCTAAGAATTTGGTTCGCCATAGCTTTAGCATCTCGAACAGGTACGATCCAACCCTCTACACCATGAGTGATGAGCTCTTTCATCCCCCCACAATCGGTAGAGATCACTGCTGTGCCTAAGGCCATAGCTTCAACGGCAACATTGGCAATACCTTCTTCGAGACTTGGTAGAAGCATGAGGTCAGCATTTTGAACTTCTTTAAAAACCTGGTCTTGTGAAATTTTCCCTGTTAGTTTAATGTGATCTGACAAACCTAATTCATGCACCAAAAATAAAGTTTCTTCATCACTTAAAGCGCCAACAATAGTATAATGAAAATCAATATAATTGTCTTTTAAAATTTTGCAGGCTTGTATGGCTGTCGGGTAATCCTTAACCCAATGGGCACGACCGACTGAGATAAGCTTTAAGGAAGTCTCTTGT
>CBFHVV010000158.1:0-260 GCA_965658965.1 Croceimicrobium sp. | reverse complement strand
TGTAGTTTAAGTTGATTTAGATTCCACTCAGGGATAACCAGTCCCGAATAAATCACGTGATTAGGAACTTGAAGGTTGGGAATAAAGGCTTGGTATTTATTTGATATGTTTTTTGAAACCGAATGTAAGCCATCTAAATACGCGTAATAGTGCTGTATAATTCCTTTTTGCGAAGCTACAACAAATGGTTTAATGGTGTTTTGTGAACCCCGTTGACTCAAAAGCAGTTTAAAGTCTCGATTCTTTTTATAAGCCTTAAA
>CBFHVV010000157.1:0-3566 GCA_965658965.1 Croceimicrobium sp. | reverse complement strand
CTAATAGTCCTCTTTTCAATGATGGAGATAATATTCAGGTGCAAGATGGTAATTATACAGACCTTGCCCTTCAGGCTGAACTAGGTTATCGTTATTACCTTAATGAAGCTTGGAGCTTAGAGGCAAATGCCAATTTTAGGCATGGTACTAACGACCTTTGGGATGGCCTAGGCGGTCAAACCGATTACAATGACTGGATTATCTCTTTAGCTTTTGGATTCGCAGTAAGTTTAAATTAAAAAACCTTCCAACCTTTTATGCCTACTTTTTTTAAGACCTATCTCGTACTGTTTTTTATACTCCTTGCCTATTTACCGAGTCAAGCACAACGAAATAATTTAAATTACTTCGCTTCGGCTATGGTGGTGCAAGGAGAAGCTTCAGGAGGTTCATTAATTAGTGACGATGTTGCTCTCGGAGTCGGCTTTGGCTTTAATGCCCCCCTCTACAAAAGTAAAATTGAGTTTATTTCGAAATTAGAGTACTACAGCCTGCGTTTAGATTATATCGAACAAAGTAATCCACAGAATATTGGAATAATGGAGGGAATTAATACGCAAACCTCTGCCGGTATTGGTCTTAATATTTACCTAAATAAAAGTACCGACCTGGTAAGCCTCTATCAGCCAATTCGCCCGTATATCTCATTTTTAGCTGGTATTTTAATTCAAAACAACCGCTTAACTTTTAGTGACAATTTTGATTTCCCCAGCTTACAAGGAACTTTTATTCTTCCTTTTGGCGAGCTGGGCGCAGGTATAAAAATTAGGGTTAATCCAGTGTGGTCGGTAAACTTTAATGCCGCGGTGAGAACTACCCTCTCCGATGAAGTTGACGGACTGATTGGGACTACTGACTCACCCGACATAATGGGCTTGGTTAGATTTGGTTTATCCTACAACTTGAAATAAGCAGTAATTTAAATCTTGGCCTTAACTATCAGCTTAAAGCAGTCTAAAAAATAAAAAGTTAGACTCACCCTAAAACCTGTATATCAATTATTTAAACACCTTAAAGGCGATACCTAAATAAATTTTGATAAATTTGTCGATCTTTAGAAAAGATCTATCAGGCTTATGAAATTACTTTTGAGCTTATTCCTTTTAGCTTCATCACCTCTGCTTTACGCTCAATCGTACTTAGCCGTGCACGCCTCTGCCATTAGTGTTTTGGGAGAAACAACAGGAGGGGCGAGAATTGGTGATGATTTTGGCTTAGGCTTAAACCTGCGCTTAGCCACTCCTCTATTTTTTGATAATTTAGAGATAAGTGGAGAGATAAGTTATTATCAACTAGATGTAGATTACACCCAAGCCGGTACCGACATTGGCTTTAATCACACCAAAGCCAGTCAATACAATTTTAGCGGAGGATTAACCTTGTATCTCTTCCAAAATGGAAAGCGATCTTCCATGTATAATCCCTATCGCTTTTACATTGCGGGCTACGCTGGCATTAGCGCTCACAATAATGAAGTCCTTGAAAGTCATAATATTTCCAGTGCCTTTACCTTATACGAGGGCCTTAGCGTATTTCCTTTCGGAGATATGCTAGGCGGAATAAAAGTGAGAATTAATCCTACCAACTCCATCGATCTTTATTTAGGCGGAAGAATGGCCTTGAGCGATGCAATTGACGGAGTAGCTGGCACTGGTAAAGCTCCAGATCTTATGCTTCGCCTGGGCCTAGGTTTCTGCCATAGGCTCTAAAAAATTATTCTAAGAAAGCCAAAGTGTAGCACGCATCACTAAGATACTCTAGTAAGAGTCTATCTTTGCCAAAAATTAAAATTGGCATTAAAATCTCCCATACTAGCAAAAGTGATTTTTTGGGTTCTGATAATCCTCAGTCTTAGTCCCTGGCTAAACCCACCAATAGCATTGATTCTAGGCTTTTTATTCAGTCACTTTTTAGTCAATCCTTATGCCAAGCAAAATAAAGATGCCGTTAACTGGACTTTAAAATCTGCGGTAGTTGGTTTAGGTTTTGGCCTTTCGGCTGATAAGGCTATTAGTGCTGGTGCCGATGGCTTTCTAATTACAATTGTTAGCATTAGTACTACTCTTTTCTTAGGTTGGCTCTTGGGAAGAGCTTTAAAGTTAAATACTCGCTCTAGCTATCTTCTTTCTTCTGGAACTGCAATTTGTGGTGGCAGTGCTATTGCGGCCATTGCTCCTATCATTAAAGCTAATGAGCGCGATATTAGTATGGCAATGGGTACTGTTTTTCTATTAAATTCTGTTGCATTATTAATTTTTCCGTTTATCGGAAATGCCTTAAGCTTAAGCCAAGATCAGTTTGGATTGTGGGCAGCCATTGCCATTCACGACACCAGCTCTGTGGTAGGGGCAGCGGCGGCTTTTGGCGAAGAAGCGCTAGAAATAGCAACTACCGTAAAATTAGCCCGAGCATTATGGATCATCCCTTTGTCCTTAATTACCGCACGTATATTTAAAAGTGAAGGGAAAATTAAATTCCCCTATTTTATCCTTCTCTTTATTGCCGCCATCATCCTTAATTCTTATTTGGGTTTTCCCGAAGCATTAGGTGAAGGCATCAGTAAGCTTTCACGTAAAGTTTTAACCGCTACTTTATTTTTAGTGGGTGCGGGTTTATCGGTTGAGAAAATTAAACAAGCTGGCTTGCCATCTTTAATTTTAGGATTAAGCCTTTGGGTTTTTATATCGCTAAGCAGTTTAGCCTTTATTGTTTGGTACTCTTAGAACCTGAGCTCACTGTAAAATTAGGCCTCAGACCTCTTATAAATTTGGGCTATAAGTCCAAGCGGTGAAGTAATAGCGGGCTAGTGTTAACAGCTAAGGCGCCAAAACCGCTTTTTCCAATAAAAGCAAAACTCTGCCGCTTATTCATTTGCTGCAGACCGCTACCGCTGAACGACCCAGACTGGTCTTTTCCTCTTATCGAAAATCTGAGGCTATGATTTTAAGTCGAACTCGGATTGAGCGGAAAACTTGAAAATATCTATGTTTAAGGCATCTTGAAAATACTTAACTTCGCCTCCATGGTAATTTTTAGAGCCCTAAAAAGCTCACAGTCTTGGGAATGATTGTATTACCTACTAAAGGAAAGGGTTGACATTTATTGGTATTAACAATTTTGGAACTTAAATCCGAACTATGACACAATTTCCTTTGGTCCTACCTCTGCTGGCCAGAAGCTCTCCTTGGTTTTTATTGCCTTACATTTTCAATCTAGAAGTTGATAGCAAGAAAGGTGTTTTAGCTGATTTAAAACAGTTTTTCTAACCATGACTTTAGCTGAATATAGTAATGCCCTTAAAAAAGCAGAATCACCAGAATGGTGGGAATCAAAAACAGTAAATTTTAACTTTCCCCACATAGGTTTTAATAAAAGTTTCGAAGGTATTTTTCCTGCTTTCAAATTTGTGTGTGACCAGTCTAAAAAATGGGATAAAATAGACCCACAAATCAATACTATTCGAAGTTCTTTAGACTTCTTTCATCAACTTAAAATAGGGCTGGTAAACCTTCTTGATCACCTACAGGAGGGAAAAAACTCTATTGAAAACAGTTATAAAAGGCATA
>CBFHVV010000156.1:0-3694 GCA_965658965.1 Croceimicrobium sp. | reverse complement strand
CTCATAGTCATGATGTTTACTGTATCACTCGGCAGTGAGATAAAGTCACAAGGACCAGTACTCATCTCCATATAAAAATGATCTGCTCCAGCACCCGCGGGAATAACCGTTGTTAAAGTATCAAAGTGAGGAATGCTATCTACCACATTCCAAGGACCATTAGGACCAGCCGAACCATAAATACGCCAGTAATTAAACTCGAGAACCGAGTCCATTTCAGGCTGACTCCAACTCAAACGAGTCGATCCGTCTTTTTGCACATCGGTACACTTTAAACCGGGAGGATTAGGGTTCCCCGCAATCACTTCCACAATAATGGTGGCTAATCCCACCTTAGGAGCAGCACAACCATCATCTTCCATTCGCACGGTAAAATAATAGGTGTTGGAAGCGGATCCACAACCCCCAAAGCTCAAATGCACACAATCAGGCACCCAGAAAAACTCGACCGTGTTCTGTATTACGCTACAATACGTTCCTGACGAATTAAATGAAGTAAGGGTCGCACAAGGAGCGGCACCATTACAACCAGTACTTGAAGTATAATTATTTGAATTTAGCTGTAAGCCCCCCGCCTTCATACAAATCTGCTGGAAAGAACCATTAGCAAATTGATCTAGATCACGTGCTACTACTCTAAACTGAACCGTATCTTGGGGGTAAGTTCGCACCCGATATACATTACCCGTTCTTACTACATCTGTATAAATCGCAGTATCAATTTCTGCTGCTGGCGTGCTATTGTTTGTAGGGCATCTTGTACTATTCAAGTAGTAAATGGGAACGTCGCGATATACCTCACCAATCAATTGATTACAACGATACTCTCTAATAACTACACAACTGGCATACCAACCTTCGGCTGGGTTATTTGCTAAAGTTGTAATTTCTCCAGATTGTGGGTCTAAAGTATTAGGACCATTACTAGCATTCTCTGTCCCATCAGGAAAGGGTGCGGTCATGGTATAGCCAGTATTAAAAGTATAAGCTTGCGTGGCACCTACTAATGGCTGCCCCCAATCAAAAACTAAAGAGTCAATATCCTTATCTGATGGCAGGTGATTAAACTCAAAAAGGTAGTTAGGACAAGTTACCGCATTGGCATCTTGTGCAAACACAGGACTATTATCGTAACAAGTACTCGTGTTTAATGGTTGCGTGGCGCCAGGTGGGGTATAAGGGAACATTTTTGATCGTAAGTAATAACCTGTATTGCCTTGCCCATTCAACAAGGTTGGACGTGCAAAGCCTGTCCAACTGAATTCCCATCCACCTGCAGGAGGAATGCCATTTAAACTTACCGGTGAACTACGATACACCCCTTTTTCAATGGCGCCATCGTCACCTGCAGAACAGTTCAAATCTAGAAGAGAGCTTGGGCAATCTGGGGAAACGTCGCCAGAGAGCGCTGGAATATAAACGCAAGTCAAACCAGGGATAGGACCGGCAATAGTCTGAGGATTAGTAGGGAGGGTGGCTCCTGTGCAATCTCGATATAAGGTTAATGTGAATATGTACTGGCCATTCGTTGTACATTCCCAGTAAATCTCTCCACCTAAATAATGAGAGGCATTTGCCTTGGGAATTAAAAGAAAGAGCATTAAAGCAATAAGTGCAGAGAATCTTTTCATTGTCTAAAATTTTATTAAAAATAGAATCTTTTTTTTTGATCTATAAGAGTCATTTAGTTTGCATGCTTTCACTTACTAACACAGCGATATTAGTAAGTGAAATTTATTATTTAACGAAAGGTTTTAGCGAGCCTAAGATCAAAATTGGGCCAATAAAAAAAGGCTTCTATTCCCATAGAAGCCTTTCTAATTTAGTTTACGTTTTAATCTTAACGCAAGAGGGTAAAGTTACCGCGCTCTTCCACTGGCTTATCACCCGGGGTTCCGTACTTAATAAAGTATATATACACTCCAGCGGGTGCGGCATTACCATCATCCTTTCCATCCCAACGCTCTTGAGGGTCATTGGTCTCAAAAACCTTGGTGCCCCAGCGATTCATAATGTAAAACTGATAGTTTTCCAAGTCATTCAAACGCATGGAAGGACCAAAAGTGGTGTTCTCCTCCACTCCACTACCAGGACGGAAAGCGGTTGCTAGATAAACTCTCGCTTCTTGCTGACTGCAAGCCTCATTAGAGTTGGCACTCATGGGGTTGCCACGGTTATCTATTATTCCATTAGGATTACCACCTTCTACTGCGCGCACATAATAGCAATAGGCTCCTGCATCGGGGTCTGCCGCCACTAAATCGGCGATCTCTGCATCCGTATAAGTCGTATCATCTCCGCCATTAACATTTATGTTCTCTCCTACTTTTACGTAATCAAACTCATTTTCTGCACGACGGTAAATCTCGTATTTCTCAACGTAACCTCCCCAGCCCTTGTACGATGTCCAAGTTAAACGGTTGGTTAAATCTGCCGCTCCATTTACCTTTAAACGCATATTAGAAGAAATATTACTTATCGTATCATAGCCTCCACAACTATCAGTGGCCGTAACACGGTAGAAGTAATCAAAATTGTCTGCTTGTACGCCAAAGTCTTGGAAGGTAACAATATAAGGAGCTGCTGTTGGCTTACCCACCGTAGCTATCGTACGATAAGGACCATAATATTCAGGCGCTCTTTGGATTTGAAAGCTACGAACATCGGCCTTGCCATCTACATAAATATCTATATCCAAGGCTTTACGCGTAAAATCGTTGCTTACGCTGGATATGTATAACTGATCCGATTGACGAGGTACTTCCGCTTGGATACAAACTGTATTTGACATAGAGCTAAGCATTGCTATTGTGTCCATCGCTTCTATGGTATAGCAGTATTCATAGTCTTTCTGTAATACGTTTTGACGATAGCTGGTGTCCTGAGGAGAAGCTGTAAATAAAACCGTTGGCCCGATTACAGTACCATCAGGCTCTGTAACCAAGGTCCATACTCGGTACTGATGCACCCCATTAGGAAACTCCTCGTAAGAGTTCCAGCTTATACGTGAAAAGCCTTCACATTTATTGATGTAATTTCTTAAAAATACCGTGTTGTGAGGCGTTACGGCTAAATCATCACTCTGATTTCCGCAGCTATCTACCGACACAATTTTAAATTGCTCTGAGCGCGTATCAGCTTGACTACCACTCCACTCATAAGGCATCGGTTCTCCCGCATCAATCGTGTCTACAATGACCCATCCGTTAAGAGGATCATTAAAGAATAAAAAGAAATTTACCACGTCTTTGTCGGGCGTCGCATCAAAATCTACTTCTGCCTTATTGTTTAAGTTCACTGATACATTCCCTATTTCAGGGTTCTCATTATTAGTTCGATCCAAGAAACGACTCGTATCTTGGGTAGAACCTGAAAAACAGCCTACCACTGTGTCGGGCACTCTAATTTGATAGGCCACCGTTAGATCACAAACACTTACCGTATCCGTAAAAGATGTGCCTGTGGTTTCGCCCACCTTTTGCCAGTTACCACTACTTTCTGGTGCTTCCACCCAAACTTCATAGATATTACCGCGAAAAGGATTTAATCCACCACTATTATAAGGGGTCCAAGTTAGTTGTGCGTATTCTGGACTACCAGTAGGAACCGCCGTTAAGCTCATAGTCATGATGTTTACTGTATCACTCGGCAGTGAGATAAAGTCACAAGGACCAGTACTCATCTCCATATAAAA
>CBFHVV010000155.1:0-3758 GCA_965658965.1 Croceimicrobium sp. | reverse complement strand
TGATGAAGTTCGTTTGCGCTATTTGCCGCCCGATAAATATGATTACCAAAAGGCCCAAGAATTTTCAGAAGCACAAAGTGATTATGCTTTCTTGCATATTCCTTTAAGCGAAGGTGGAGATCCTGACTTTGTAGCGCGAAACTCCCGTTTAATGAGGGCGGGCGATATTAGCATTAGCGTTGAAACTTATCTTGAAAACACCCTAGAAAAGTATCTTCAAAAAGAAAAACTTAAAGCTACTGGTGTAGACCCAGAAATTATTGCGCGCACCAAAACGAAGGTAAACTTACGCGTAATAAACACCGAAGAAGGCCTAGAAACGGAAAATGCCGCTATAATAAAAATGGCAATTGGTTACGTGGCAGCCTTTGCCATTTACATTTTCATCTTCCTTTATGGCGCACAAGTAATGCGTGGCGTTATTGAAGAGAAAACCAGTCGAGTTATTGAAATTATGGTTTCTTCAGTGCGACCTTTTGAAATGATGAGTGGCAAAATTATTGGCATCGGCTTGGTGGCTTTACTGCAGTTTACAATTTGGATTGGACTGGGAATTCTCTTTTACCTGATAACTGTTCAACTTTTTATCGATCCTCAATTAGCAGCTTCTCAATTAGGCAATGGCTTAAGCCCTACCAATGAAGTAGTAAATGGCTTAATGGCCGACAATGCTTTACTTGGTATTTACTCTTCACTCCAGAGTATAGATTTCTTCAGCATTATCGCCAGTTTTATCTTCTACTTTGTATTCGGCTACTTGTTATATGCCGCCCTTTTTGCTGCAGTAGGAAGTGCGGTAGACAAAGAAAGTGATTCGCAGCAGTTTATGTTGCCCGTATCGGCACCATTAATTTTAAGCTTGATTGTAATTCTGCGTGCTTTAGATAACCCTGATGGTGATATTGCCTTTTGGTTTTCCATGATACCACTCACCTCTCCGCTGGTAATGATGGCGAGATTACCTTTTGGAGTCGCCCCTTGGGAGCTTATTTTATCTATGTCAATACTGCTAATTAGTTTTGTACTTTTAACTTGGTTTGCATCTAAAATTTATCGCATCGGTATTTTGATGTATGGTAAAAAACCTACTTTCACCGAGTTACTGCGTTGGGCACGATATAAAAATTAATGAGCAGCATTAAGGACTTTTTCAACTTCGAACTTTTGATGTTTGGCGACTGGGAGTTACGAGTCATCAATCTTGTTTGGGTTATCATGATATTTATCGCTACTTGGGCGATATTATGGTTATTTAAAAAATACCTTGAGCGACAAGAGCGGATCAAAAGGTTGGACGCAGGAAAGTCTTACGCCGTTCGTCAGGTAGCCGCTTATATTGCTTATATCATTGCTATCATCTCGGCTGTAGATAGCCTTGGTTTTCAGGTTACTGTATTATTAGCTTCTTCCACCGCCTTATTAGTGGGCTTAGGTTTAGGCTTACAAGACCTCTTTAAAGATATGGTAGCTGGTTTTATCATCCTTTTTGAGCGTACTGTTACCGCAGGTGACGTGGTGGAAATAACCGGTATTGTAGGCCAGGTAAAAGAAGTTGGCCTACGCACAACTAGTTTACTAACGCGCGAAGAAATTGTATTAATTGTCCCAAACTCGAAGTTGACTGCCGATAATGTGGTTAATTGGAGTCAAAATAAAAAGACCACCCGTTTTAAAATAACGGTAGGTGTAGCTTATGGTAGCGATACCCAAGTGGTAAAGGAACTGATGTTGGAGGCCGTATCCAATATCGATGAAGTTTTAAAGAAACCAGAACCTTTTGTGGTTTTCGACGATTTTGGAGAAAGTTCTTTAGATTTCTCCGTTTTATTTTTCTCGAAAAACCTTTTCCGCATTGAACGAACTAAGAGTAATATTCGTTTTGAAATAGACAGACTTTTCCGCGAACACAAAGTTACCATCCCCTTTCCACAGAGAGATATTTGGTTTAAAAATCAAGCCCCCGAATCACAAAAATGAAAATAGCAATAATAGATTGTGGCACTAATACCTTTAACCTTCTTGTTAAAGATTTAAGTAGCGATGAGATTATTCATAACTCTAAAATTTCTGTTCGCCTCGGTGAAGGAAGAGACGAGAATCAATTACTTTCTGACCAAGCCCTTGACCGTGCCTTGGAAGCCTTAAAGCAACATAAAGAAACTGCACAAGCACAGGGAGTTAAGGAAATTGTAGCCGTGGCTACCGCAGCAGTGCGAACGGCCGCTAATGCTGATGCCTTAACTGGCCCAGCAAAAAATGCTTTAGGCATAAACATTAACATAATTGACGGAGATAAAGAAGCTTCACTAATTTTTAAAGGCGTGGAAGCTGGAGTAGAATTTAAAGATGCAACGACACTAATAATGGATATTGGTGGCGGAAGTACTGAGTTTATTTTAGTGCGCGATAAGAAAGCCGTTTGGCAGAAATCTTATCCCATTGGTACCAGCTTTATGCTGAATAAATTTAGGCCAGCTGATCCGATTCTCAACGAAGAAATTGAGGAGATTGACAATTTTTTAGAGGAAACTCTGGAAGAGCTTACCAAGGTTTGTCATAATGATAATCCTCGCGTACTTATTGGGAGCAGTGGCAGTTTTGATACCCTTGCCGCCATGTGTGCAGAAAACTTTAAAACAAGCCGTTTCGAAGCAGAAGAAACCAGCTATACTTTTAGTATGCACGAGTACATGCAAATTTCACAGCGGATGCTTAAAGCTACTTTCGAGGAGCGCTTAAATACACCAGGAATGATTCCTATGCGAGCCGACATGATTGTTACGGCCTGTCTAGAAATTAACCATATTATTAAGCGTTTTGGTATTCGACTAATTCAGCAATGCAATTTTGCATTAAAGGAAGGCCTCTTTTTAGAATTACAAAAAAACGAAGGGACATGGCAAAGATCCTCATTGTAGAAGATGAAAAAGCGATTCGAAATGTTTTGCGCAATATTCTGCAAGACGAAAATAAAAGCTTTCTAATTAGTGAAGCAGAAAATGGTAAACAGGCCATAGACCTTATTGCTAAAGAGGAGCAAGACCTTATACTCTGCGATATAAAAATGGCCGGAGTTGACGGCATGGAAGTCTTGGATTTTGCCCGAAAAAACAGTCCAGAAACTGCTGTGGTTATGATTTCTGGTCATGGTGACCTAGAGACTGCCGTAGAGAGTATGCGCATGGGTGCTTACGATTATATCTCTAAACCACCTGATTTAAATCGCCTCCTTAATACAGTGCGCAATGCATTGGATCGCAACAACCTGGTTAAAGAAAACAAATCTTTAAAAAAGAAGATTAGCAAGAAATACCAGATGATTGGCGAGTCGGCGTCCATTAAAGAGGTTCAAGATATTATTGAAAAAGTGGCTCCAACCGAGGCGCGAGTTCTAATTACTGGCCCCAACGGAACGGGAAAAGAATTAGTTGCCCACTGGTTACATGAAAAAAGTGAACGTGCCAAAGGCCCCATGGTTGAAGTAAACTGCGCTGCAATTCCTTCAGAGCTAATAGAGAGTGAACTGTTTGGTCATAAAAAAGGAGCCTTTACCTCCGCAGTAAAAGATAAAGCTGGCAAATTTGAACTAGCGAATAATGGCACTTTATTTTTAGATGAGATTGGTGATATGAGCCTATCTGCGCAAGCAAAAGTATTGCGAGTTTTACAAGAGTCTAAGTTGAGTCCCGTAGGAGGCGATAAGGAGGTAAAAGTTAATGTGCGAGTATTGGCAGCCACCAATAAAGATCTACAAGCTG
>CBFHVV010000154.1:0-3776 GCA_965658965.1 Croceimicrobium sp. | reverse complement strand
TTGGAGCATCTTTGCTTTATCCATATCAAGCAATTTATTAAATGAAGATTTTTGTATTTCTAGCTGTGTTTGTCAGCTCTTTAGGCCTTAGTGCACAAAAAATAAACGGATCTGCTACTTATAAAACAGCAGGCTCAATCCCCATCAATTTAGAAGGTTCAAAGATTAGTCCCGAGCGAAAAAAACTTTTCGAAGAACGAATGGCGAAGGCCATGCAAAAGGAATATACTCTACATTTTAACCGCAACGAATCTTTGTACGAAGAAGAGGTAGCTTTAGAGAAAGACGGTCAAGGTGGTATGCGCTTTATGAGCATGATGACAGGCGGAGGCGGAAGTTATTACCGTAATCTAAAAGATGCTACTATTAAGCAAGAACAGAACCTCTTCGGAAAGACTTTTCTTATTGTAGATTCTCTCGAAACCTTAAATTGGAAACTTGGTAAGGAAACTAAAAGCATCGGTAACTATATCTGCAATAAGGCAACGGCAGAACGTGTATTTGTGGTGGCCAAAACAGAAATGAAAGACGGCGAAGTAAGTGACACCATTGTAAACGATACTGTAGAAATTGTGGCTTGGTACTCGATGCAAATCCCAGTAAGCCACGGCCCTAGTAAATATAGCGGCCTACCAGGATTAATTTTAGAGCTTAACGATGGGCAATCCACTATTTTATGCACAAAAGTAAGCATCAGCACTGCGGAAGCAGCAGAGATCGAGGCGCCAAAAAGTGGTGAAAAAGTGAGCCTTAAAGAGTACGAAAAAATCAGTCGTGAGAAAATGGAGGAGATGCGTGAAATGTACGGAGGTGCCCGCAGAGGAAGAAGTGGTGGCGGTTCAATGGAGTTTCGTATCGGAGGTTAAGTTGATCAGCATGAAAAAATTAATCATTACGGCCTGTTTAAGCTTAATTTCTTTAGCTATCTCGGCCCAAAATGTTTTTATAAAAGGCCAAGTAAAAGACGATCAAAACCTAGCTCTGGAAATGGCTAATGTTTTGGTGCTAGATGCCCAAGATAGTACCATGGCAACCTATGGATTTACCAACTCTCAGGGAGAATATCGCTTGCAACTAGAAGCCAATAAAAACTATATTCTTAAAGTTAGCTATCTGGGCTTAAAGCCTTTTGAAAAACCCTTTAAAACCAACGCAGAGAAGGAACAAAACCTTGCGGCAGTAGGGCTAGAGCCTGATGTAAATCTATTGCAACAGGCAGAAGTAACGGAAGAAATGCCTATCTATATAAATGGCGATACCATTAGTTACCAAGCCGATGCTTTTACCAACGGAGAAGAGAAAAAACTAGAGAATGTTTTAGAGAAATTACCTGGTTTTGAGGTAGATGAGGATGGTCAGGTGACTGTTGAAGGTAAGCAGGTGGAAAAGATTTTAGTAGAAGGGAAGGAATTCTTTGATGGCGATACCAAAGTAGCGGTTAAAAACCTTCCGGCAGATGCGATTGATAAAGTGCAGGTGCTTCGTAATTACGAAGAGATTTCTCCCTTAAAAGGACTTAGCTCCGATGATAGAATGGCCCTGAATATTAAGCTGAAAGAAGGGAAAAAAAACTTATGGTTTGGCGATGCAGAAACCAAGCTTGGTGATCCGCAGCGCTATTATGCTCACGCCAATGCTTTTTACTATAGCCCTAAAGCAAGCGTTAACTTTATTGGGGATTTTAATAATATTGGTAAGGCAGCATTCACGGCACGCGATTATTTTCGCTTTAGCGGTGGTTTTCGCAACTTAACGGGGCGCTCGGGCTTTCAATTAAACTTTGCTCAAGATGATTTGGGTATACCTCTCGGTCAGAATAACCGAGCAGATTACGGTATCGGACGTTTTGGTGCGGCAAACTTTAGCTATAACCCTCGAAAAGATTTAACTATTGCCGGTTTTGTTATTGCTAACGATGCGGTAAATAGTAGTCCTTATACTACCACGCGTACTTATATTGGCTTAGATAGCCTGGGTGCTAATGGAATTACAGAAACTTTAAACACCCAAAACTATCAGCAGTCGCAGGCAGTCTTGGCCAAGTTTTCGGCAACCTACGAGCCTAAGAAGGGTGTTTATATGAATTATGATGCCTTTTTTAAGATATCAGATCAGTTAAGTACCAGTGTTTTGGCTTCAGATTTTGGGGTCGCAAGTAATAACCTTAGCACCCAAGAGGCCCAAAGACCTTGGTCGATTCAACAAAGTTTAGAACTCTTTTTTAATAATGGCGAAAATGTATTTTCTTTCGAAGCCCAACATCTGCGGAAGCAACAAGACCCTTTATTAGCGCTACAAGCCACCAATCGACCTTTTGGAACTCCTTTTAGTTTTATCGATACCAATATTTACCGCCTCTTGCAGACTAATTTAACCACTAGTGAAAGCCTAGAGAGCCGTGCAAGTTATTACTGGGTTTTAAACTCCAATAATCATTTTGAGTTTAATTTAGGCGGAAACCTGAGCACGCAAGACTATCAAAATAACATTGGGGAAGGCACCATGCAGCAAGCGACAGACTTTAGTGACCCTCGCCTGCAAAACACCGTAGATTTCACCTTGCTTGATGGTTTTGGTGGCATTCATTACAAAACTAAGATTGGTAAATTCACTTTTCGCCCCGGAGCTAATATGCACTATTACCAAGTGCGTGATTTGCAAGATGGCGACGAACGTATCAGAGACTATCAAGTTATTTTGCCTGATGCCCTTTTAAAATATGATATCAGTAACCGTCGTGGTTTAGACTTGCGTTACTCTATGCAGGCGCAGTTTAATGATGTCAATCAAATTATGAATGGTTTAATTTTAAGCGGTTATAATAGCTTGTTTACGGGCAATGATAGCTTAGATTATGCTCGCTCCCACAACCTTAGTTTATTTTATCGCGACTTCAACCTCTTTAATTTTACTACCGTTTTTGCTGGTCTTAACTACTCTCGTACCATAGATCCCATCAATAATTCGGTTGAATATATTGGTCTGCAACAGATTTTTTCCCCCATTAATGCCATCGGTTATAATGAGTCGATTACGGGTTTTGGTTCTTACTCACGCAAGTTTAAAAAGTTTAAGACTGATGCCAGAGTTTCATACTCTTATTTAACCATTGAGAACACGGTGAACGATATTTTAAACACCAACAATACCTTTACTCAGAACTATCGAGTAAGCTTCGGAACCAATTTCGATAAGTGGCCTAACTTAGATCTTCGTTATAGCTTCCGCCAAAGCGATTACAGCGGGGCGAGGAGCGCAAGCGTTTTTACTACCCATACGCCTAGTGCAGAGTTAAGCGCGGTTTTTCTAAAAGACTTTGTGGCACGCCTAGATTACTCATACACTAATTATGGTAACCCCGGTAGTAATACCCGTACAAGTTTTGACTTTTTAAATGCTAGTATAGAGTACCAAAAGAAGGGGAGCCCTTGGTTATTTAGCCTAGAAGGCCTCAATATTCTAAACACGGAAATTATTCGGGAAGACGCTTTAAGTGCGAACCTTATTTCTACTACCGCTTATAATGTTTTACCACGCTACTTGCTTTTTGGGCTGCGATATGACTTATAATTGAAAAATCAATTTGATCCCTTTTTAAAGCTTCTGATTTTATAAAGGATTAGAAAAAAGTCAACTAAATGTCCATCTTAATTTGTCCCTATTGTAAAAGTCCTTTAGCTGCCTCTGAACTAAGGACTTATGTTTGCGAAAACAAACATAGCTTCGATTTGGCCAAGCAGGGCTATTTAAATTTATTACCTGTAAATCAGAAGAAA
>CBFHVV010000153.1:0-3787 GCA_965658965.1 Croceimicrobium sp. | reverse complement strand
ATACAAATCTGCTGGAAAGAACCATTAGCAAATTGATCTAGATCACGTGCTACTACTCTAAACTGAACCGTATCTTGCGGATAGGTACGAACTCGGTAAACATTACCCGTTCTTACTACATCTGTATAAATCGCAGTATCAATCTCTGCTGCTGGTGTGCTATTGTTTGTAGGACATCTGAGATTATCAAGGAAATACAGTGGTACATCTCTAAAAACCTCACCAATTAATTGACCACAACGATACTCTCTAATCACTACACAGCTAGCATACCAACCTTCAGCTGGATCATTCGAGAGAGCCGTAATCTCTCCTGATTGTGGGTCTAAAGTATTAGGACCATTACTAGCATTCTCTGTCCCATCAGGAAAGGGTGCGGTCATGGTATAGCCTGAAAAAAACGAATAAGGCTGAGAAGAACCAATTAGAGGCTGTCCCCAATCAAACACCAAAGAATCAATATCCTTATCTGAAGGCAGGTGGTTAAATTCATAGAGATAGTTTGGACAAGTTACCGCATTGGCATCTTGTGCAAACACAGGACTATTATCGTAACAAGTACTCGTGTTTAATGGTTGCGTGGCACCAGGAGGAGTATAAGGATACATTTTTGATCGAAGGTAATAGTTTGTATTTCCTTGACCATTTAATAGTGTTGGTCTTGCATTTCCTGTCCAACTAAATTCCCAGCCACCAGCTGGCGGAACACCATTTAAAGAAACAGGGCTACTTCTCCAAACATATTTTTCGATAGCTCCATCATCTCCAGCGCCAGTTCCAGATCCACATTCAATCTGTAAAGAATTGTCCGGACAGTCTGGGGATACATCTCCAGATAATGCTGCGATGTAAGTACAAGGAATATTTCCCGCCGGACCGCTAATTGACTGTGTGCCTGTACCTATAGTTATACCAGTACAATCTCTGTATACTGTTAAAGTAAAAATATACTGTCCGTTTGCGGTGCACTCCCAGTAAATCTCACCTCCTAGGAGGTGGGAGGCATTGATGTTAGTGCTAAGCAGCGTAATTACTGCTACAACCAACCACTTCAAATTCTTCATTCTTTGATGATTTAGCTACAAATATATTTTATTAATGATAGGAAGCCAAGTTGAAATTATTTAAGGATAGCAATACTTGAGTTAAGCATCTAGCTCCGATTAGGCCAGCAGAGCACTTCTAGACAAAAGATACTCTTGCCAAAGCTCTTCAACTATCTGAGATGCAGGAAGAATAGTGTTAATCAAACCGCTAATTTGACCAATTTCCAATTCTCCCTCCTTTAAATCGCCTTCAAACATGCCCTTTTTAGCTCGGGCTCTACCCAGTAAAGTTTTTAGCTCGTCGGCAGATGCGCCTTTAGCATATGCTTCTTCAATTTTATGAAAGAAAGGGTTTTTTATTAATCGTACCGGTGCTAATTCTTTTAATGTTAAAATTGTATCCCCTTCTTTTGCCTCAAGCACTGCATTTTTAAAAGCTTCATGCGCAGAGCTCTCTTCACTTGCCACAAAACGGGAGCCAATCTGAAATCCATCAGCACCCAATACTTGGGCCGCCAAAATTTGCCTCCCCGTGCCTATACCGCCTGCCGCAATAATGGGAATTTGAAGCTTTTCCTTAACCATTGGAATTAAACAAAAAGTTGTTGTTTCATCTCTACCCTTATGACCACCCGCTTCAAATCCTTCAACAACCACCGCATCTACACCAGCTGCTTCCGCTTTTAAAGCAAACTTCAAACTACTCACAACATGTACTACAATAATACCCTCAGATTGTAGCTTTTCTGTCCATGTTTTAGGGTTGCCAGCCGATGTGAAAACAATCGGAACTTTATTCGCAATAATTATTTGGATAAGATCTTCGATCTGCGGATAAAGCATAGGGAGATTTACAGCGAAGGGTAAACTCCCCAAGGCAGCCTTTGCCTTTTTAACATGCTCTTCTAAAATATTGGGATACATAGAGCCCGCCCCAATTATACCTAAGCCACCTGCTTTTGAAACTGCGGCAGCTAGCTTCCAGCCACTGCACCATATCATACCTGCCTGAATAATCGGTTTTTCTATGGCAAAGAGAGAACAGATTCGATTCTTCATTAATGCTTAATTATTTTACTGAAGGAACCCTTGCTTGTTTTTATATTCAAATAATAAAGGCCTTCAGCTAGGTCTAAGTCTAATTCTAATACTTCCCCAGAAATAAAATCATGTTCCATCTCCAATAAAGTTTTGCCTGAAGGTTCTAGTAGTTGCAAGCTTGCTTTCTGGGCTCCTTCCTCTCCTGCAAATTGTATCTTTAACTTATCCTGAAAGGGATTAGGGAAAATGGAGAATTTTTGTTCATCCTTTTCTTCTAACTCATCTATGCCAATGATAAAGGCTCGATCAAAATCGGGAATTCCGTAGCCCAATCGATTATCCGGTGTCCAATATTGATCTGCACTACGCCTAACCTGATTCATTATTTCTGTGACCGTACGCGTAGGTTGAGCCTGAACCAAGCAAGCTACCATTCCCGCAATAATTGGCGATGAAAATGAAGTACCGCTTGCTATGCTTATATCTCCAGCAAAATTAATTACCGTTGCCCCAAGACCCATTGCAGCAACATCTGGCTTAATTCGATTATCAGCACTAGGTCCACGGCTACTGAAGCTCACATAATTCTCTTCGAAATCGACCGCTCCCACGGCTAAAACACTGTCGCCATCTGCTGGTGCGGTAATGTGCTGCCAGCTAGAACTACCCTCATTTCCCGCACTAACCACTACTACAATACCTTTTGACGCGGCCATATCAGCAGCTCTCGTTACTAGTGCGGTGTTTCCATCCATATCACTATAGCTAAAATTATCGGCAGGATCATCGAAAGTGGAATAACCGAGTGAAGAGTTTATTACATCAGCCCCAACACTATCTGCGAATTCGGCTGCTACTAACCAATTGTCCATTTCAACTGGGGTTTCCGAAGCAATATCTTCGGAGCTTAACAACCAATAATTTGCATGCGGAGCTGTTCCAATAAAATTACTATCCGAAATAGCCGCCATGGTTGAAAGCACTGCAGCGCCATGACTACCGTTACCACTATATACGTTAGTGTCCTTTGTAATAAAGCTGTAAGAACCTTTTAAACGTCCATCTTGCCTTAAGCTATCTAAAAAGCTAGACTGTAAAACACCCGTATAGCCAGCGTCGATTACTGCTATTGTTATACCGCGCCCTGTGTAACCACGAGCATGCAGTAAATTACCATTTAGCATTTCTACTTGATTCGCAGAAAAACCATAATCGTAATTTGAAGCCGTATTACTTAGGTGCAGCTTATAGGGCTTCGGACTTTCAATTTTTCGCACAAAGGGAAGTTGAGCCAAGGCTAATGGATTATCGTGCTCTACTAGTGCGTAGTTAAACCAGCGTGAACGTGCTTCAATTTTTGCTCCCATGGTTTTTAGTACCGAGAGATACTCTTTTGAAAGGGGCAAATCACTTTTATTAAATTCTATGTTTTGCCGCTGCCTCCGAGCTAAGCTTTCAGGACTTAAGACCTTTTCTGGTTCACAAATTAAATCCTCCATTTCCCCTTTATCCCTGAAATAAACCCGCACTTTCTGTGCGTTTACAATCGTCCAAAGGGAACTAAAAATTAGCGTTAGTATTATTCTTTTCATATTCAAAAGTTTATAACTCCCGAGCCAATTACCTCATTATCTTTATACCAAGCAACAAACTGCCCAGGCGTAACTGCTTTTTGAGCCTCATCAAAAATAACATATAAG
>CBFHVV010000152.1:0-3839 GCA_965658965.1 Croceimicrobium sp. | reverse complement strand
AACAGGTGTTGCGGTCGGAACAGTCGTGGCAAGTGCATCTAAATCTTCCTGGAAACGCCAAGGAATAATTATCCTCGTTGGAGCCTTGGGAGGTGCTTTGCCCGATCTCGATGCTATTTCATTGTGGTCGAAGTTTGATTCCACCATTGGTTCTGCTTTAAATCTCGACAATTCCGGTAAAGAAATTTACTTCGGGAAATTTTGGTATTCACATCACGCAGCATTCCATTCCGTTTTGGCACCGATTATTCTGATCTTATTATCGATTCTAACAACTATTTTCTTCAATAAGAACTGTGACAGATCAAAAGTAAAAGCAAGCGTAATTAAAACAAAGTATACGCTGCTTGCCTTCTTTTTTGGATTTCTATTTCATTTATTTGAAGATATGCCAACGCCTGCAAGTGTTTGGGGCGGAGTGAACCTATTTTTCCCAAGTTCTATTTATGTGGGCGGCTTTGGTAAGATTTGGTGGTGGAACAATTATGATTTAGTTCTAATTATTGTAGGAGTAATTGTTCTCAATCTTTCATCGAACCTAATCCCTAGGGTTCCCCATAAATTAAGAATAAGAGTAAGTATTGGGGTCTTTACTTTCGGGCTTCTGCTTGGTTTGGTTCAGATTAACACAAGGTCAATCGACTTCAGTTATAGAGGCCATAAGGTAAATTATGATCAGCTAGAAGCAGAATCAAAGCTCATCCAGAAGGAAATCTTGGGTGAAAGACTCTTTGAAATTATGTCCGAAATAGATAACAAGATTCCCTTGAACTTCTAAAAAAATGAAAAATTAACCACGACAATTCTTAAGAAAACATGAGCTTCAGTGTTGCCTAGCTTAGCCTTATCGAGGAACGTCTATTCGCTTAGCAAAGGACAAACCCTCTTAGCCTAGGGATTATTCACTCCCTTAGTTTTATAAATAAAGGCCCTGAACCATAATGCTCAGAGCCTTTTAACCTCAGTTCGATTATTTTTAAAAATTACATCCGAAAAATTACACTCGTACCTGACCGCTGCCTAAAACATGATACTTATTAGTAACTAACTGCTTTAAACCTAGCGGGCCTCGGTGGTGCAGTTTGTCGGTACTGATGGCCAACTCGGCTCCTACTCCCATTTGCCCACCATCGGTAAAACGGGTAGAGGCATTATGATAAACAGCTGCACTGTCTATTTGCTCCATAAAGGTAGCAGCATCCTCGGTGTTTTCTGTTAAGATAATATTGGAGTGCCCTCCCGAATAGGTATTAATAAATTCAATCGCCTCGTTTAGCCCCTTTATAGTGCCCATCGCCGCCTTTTTGGCTAAAAATTCTTCATGCCAAACATTGGAATCACTAATGCCATCATTGGTCTCAAGAATAGCCAATAAATCATCAGTAGCAATAACATGAATTCCATGCTTCGTTAATTCTGATTCTATTTGACGAGAAATTTCTTCAAAATTTGGGTGCTGCGTATCAATTAGCACTTTATCAAGCGCATTACATCCCGATATTTTATCAGTTTTAGCGTTGACAATAACGGGAATCACCTTTTCGGTATCTGCATCTGGAGCTACATAGGCGAAATTATTTCCTCTGCCACTTACGAGTACGGCGCATTTTGCATGCTCCTTAACAAAGTTTATTAGGCGTTCGCCACCACGCGGCACAATTAAATCTAGTGGCTGATCAGGATTTCTTAGGAAATCTTGGGTAGCCTGACGATCCATCTTCAGATATTGAATCCAATCCGAATCTAAATCATTATCGGATAAAGCCTTATGCCAACACTTTACCAGCTCTTCATTGCTAGCATGTGCCTCTTTACCTCCTTTTAATAAAATCTTGTTATTCGCTTTAAAAGCCAAAACAGCCGCTTCGATAGTCACATCGGGGCGAGATTCATAAATAATCATGATGGTACCAAAGGGGGCCGTTTTATTGGTGATGCTCAAGCCATTATCTAGAGTGTCGGCGCTAATCGTTTTCCCTACGGGGTCATCTTGCGCTTTAACCTCTTCAACTGCCCTAATCATATCATCGACCTTTGCTTCATTTACTACTAAGCGGTCGTAAAGTGCTTGGTCGTCGCCCGAAAAGGCATTTAAATCTTTTTGATTGGCCGAAATAATGGCTGCTCTGTTTTGATCCAGTTGCTCAATCATTGATTGTAGCACTGCATTTTTTTTATCTGTGCTTAAAAGTTTCATTCTCTAATTTTTTTAAGATTAATTAATCTTCCGCTTCGTTGTGGTAAATTCTAGTACCTACTTCCTTGCCGTGTACGATATCTACAATACAATCTTCGGTTTTACCATTAGCGATAAAGGTTGGAATATTTTTAGCTGCCGTTTTTTTAGCGACGCTTAATTTAGAGCCCATTCCTCCGCGGCCCTCTCCTTCTTTTTTATCCGAACTCTGAATAAATTGTTCTACTTTTTGGTCGGTGGTTACTGTTTTAATCAGGCGGGAATCATCATCGTCTGGGTGACGATCGTACAAGCCATCGGTGTCGGTTAATAAGATTAGCATATCCGCTTCTATTAATTCGGCTACCAAACTGGCTAGCTCATCGTTGTCGGTAAACATAGACATAGAAAGCGAAACGGCGTCATCTTCGTTTGCAATGGGGATAATGCCGAGGCTTAATAAGCCTTCATAGCAGTTAATCATATTTTCGCGGTGCGGACCAGGATCAAAGTCGCGTTTGGTCGCTAATACCTGAGCGCAACGCATCCCATAATCATGAAAAATGCTGTAATAATGCCTCATCATTCTTGGCTGACCAACGGCCGAATAAACTTGCCTTCTGATGGTCTCATTCTCGATGGTATTATTATCTAAAATTTCTTTTCCGGCAATTACGGAGCCAGAGGAAATTAAGACGGTCATAACATCTTCCTCGTATAAACGAGCAATTTGATCTACTAAACCTTTTAGAATAGGGCTAACAATACGGTTGTCTTTATTCACCATTACATTGGTTCCCACTTTAATAACAATTCGCTTCTTGTACTCCATTCTATCTGCTTTCTTCTTTACCTAGCTCTACCGCACGATTGAAAGCTGCATAAGCTGCCTCTTCAATTAAATCTTTAATATTGTTCTCATCCATAGAGTCTAAGGCTGCTCTTGTGGTTCCGCCTTTAGATGCCACCTTATTCATCCATTTTAGCGGTGTGAGATCAGATTGATTAAAAAGCTCTACGGCTCCCTCAAAGGTTTGAATTACTAATACTTTTGAATCATGATCTGAGAAGCCCATTTTTTTAGCGGCCTCCATCATAGATTGCATAAAGTAAAAAACATAAGCAGGACCACTGCCAGAAATACCAGTAGAGGCATCGATATCATTTTCTGTATCGAGATGTACCGATTTACCAGTTGTGTTTAATAATTGTTGAACTGTTGAAGTTTCTAAACGCGAAACTTCTTTGGAAGTAGTAAAGGAAGTTAAACCTTTTCCTACTTGGGCGGGCAGGTTTGGCATGGCTCGTACCACTTTTTCTATACCTAAACCTTTTTGAATACTTTGAATGTTTACCCCAGCCATTAAAGAAACAATCACTTGATCTTTTTTGGTCATGGGCTTCAGCTCTTTAAATAGCCCTTCTGTGTGATATGGCTTTACAGCGATAAAAACGATATCTGCTTTAGGCAAACAATCGCTCAAATTACTGTAAACATCGAATCCACTAATTTTCTTTAACTCTTCCGCTTTTTGGGGGTCTGTGTCGGATATCATTAATTTGGACTTGCTAAGGTATTCTGACTTAACCAAAGCTTTGGCATAGGCCAAGCCCATATTTCCTGCACCGATAACTAATACTTGCATACTGATTTTTTAATATT
>CBFHVV010000151.1:0-3899 GCA_965658965.1 Croceimicrobium sp. | reverse complement strand
GCCGATGATTGGCACAAGAGGATAAAAATAAAATGCCCACTAACAAAAATAATTTAGCCATCTTAGTATTTGAAAAATTACCGATTAAAGATCCTTCGGTATTAAGATTAAAAATTCTGTTCCTTTATCCTTTTCGGATTTTATCTTAAAATTTGCCCCGAGCGCTTTTAAAAACTCTTTACTTAGAGCCAATCCAAGTCCAGTACCTTTTTCTTGATGAGTTCCATGTTGGGAGCTTATTTCACCCTTAGCTAATTTTTCCAACTCAGCTTTAGTCATTCCTCGACCAAAATCTTTAATGCTAATTTGATGATTATCATTGTCATCGGTATACGAGACGAGTACCTCAGCTCCATCTGAAGAAAATTTAATTGCATTTGATAGGATGTTCCTAATAACTAAGCTGAGCATACTTGCATCAGAATTTATTCTTTGATTCTCTTTAAAACCAAACTGCTTTAAACCAATGTTTTTTGCTTTTAATTGAGATTCTAACTCCAAACAAGTTCGATCAACTACCTGTGCTAAATTGAAAGGTTTATTAACAGATTTCAATAATTCTTTCTGGCTAAGTACCCAATTTAAGAGGTTTTCAATTAAGAAGTTAACGCTAACGGCTGAGGCCTCTAATTTAGCCATCATCGATTTTAAATCTTTCTTTTCAACCAAGCCCTCATTATACAAGTGAATTAAACTAGTTAGAGATGCCATCGGATTTCTAATGTCGTGGGCTACAATAGCGATTAACTTGTTTTTAAACGTTAAAGAAAGCTCTAATTCCCTATTTAACTCCTGTTGCTTACGGTTAAGCCTTTTATAACTTTGCTTTTGTCTAAAAAAGATGGCTGCGATAGAAAGTATAAACAATAAGACCACTATCAGAATAATGATTCTCAATTGTGCTTTCTCACTTTCGGTTAACAAAATTTCATTTTCTAATTTTTGTTGACTTAGTTCTGAGGCAATACGAAAATCATTAGTCCGGCTATCTACGAGCTCCTGCATTCCTTCTAAAGTGCTTGAGTGCGCTGAATCTAAAAGAATATAAGCAGAGTCGAACCTACCCAAAGCAGCATAGGAGTGTGCTAAAAAGCGATAGTTTTCGCTAATATTTGCTCTATCTAAGCCAATGAAATTATTAGTCTGGTATTTTTTAAATGCAGAAATCGCTTTGCGAAAATCACCTTTACGATAATATAATAAACCTAAATTCTTTAAGCCTAAATACATCTCATCCCTCTCGCCTAGTTCTTTTGCGGCTGAAATAGTACGCTTTAAAACCTCAATAGACTTTTCCCAATCTTCAAAGTCACGATAAATTGCACCAAGAATATTGAAATTTGAAAAAACTATCCATTCTGCATTTTCATCAAGCTTGGGGTATTTTTGAGATTCTTGTACCGCTGCCAGTGCCAATTTTTTGTTTCTCCTCTCAAACTCAATTGCAGCCAACCTATTGTAATAAAAAGCTTTTACAGTATGCGATTCCACCAAATCTAGCAATTCTTCAACCCCCATTAATTCATCCAGAGCAAGGTCTAAACTAGCCGATGTTCTCAATAGCTCGGCTCGCAGTGTTTTAGCGCGTACCATCTCAACGTAGTCATCCTTTTCTAGGAGAATTTGATAAAGAATGTCAGTTACTAATAAGGCACTATCTAAATGATTATTATCTAAATGCAATTGGACTAGCCCGTTCAGAGAGTCAACTACAGGTTCATTTACACTCTTGGCCAAAGACGCCTTAGCGAGAAAAAAAGTAGAAAAAAAGAAAACGAAAAAG
Source organism: Croceimicrobium sp. (assembly GCA_965658965.1). GTDB lineage: Bacteria > Bacteroidota > Bacteroidia > Flavobacteriales > Schleiferiaceae > Croceimicrobium. Next base: position 2,116 of record CBFHVV010000151.1, on the reverse strand, counting down.
GCCGACCTAAACAGCTTATTGTCCATTAAAAAACCTCTTTTGATTTGCAACAAATTTAGGACAAAGTAAAGAGAGCTAAGTTAATGTCTACAAATTATCATTTAACAGACTATACTTCAACATTTTACGCTCTATAAAAAAAATAAAAAACATTGCTAAGGCTTCTTTTCATTGACTATTTTGGGATAGATAAGACTACTTCGGTACCCTCTCCTTTTTTGGAAGTAATTTTAAAAGATCCTTGGATGGCAGTAAGAAATTCGCGGCTTAATTCCATTCCAAGACCAGTGCCTTTCTCATTTTTAGTCCCCTTTTGAGTTTTAGCAATGCCCATTTCCACCATTTCTAAAGACTGTTTATCCATACCAATGCCGAAATCTTTAATAGAAATTAGATGAGCCGATTCTTCAGGTAAATAAGATATAACTATTTCTGAGTTTTCATGTGAAAACTTAATAGCATTGGAAAGAATATTCCGAATAACTAAGCCAAGCATGACCTCATCAGAGTTGATTTCTAGATTCTCCTTTAGGCCCTCTTGTTTGATAGTTATCCGCTTAGCTTTATACTGTGATTCCAGCTCTTGGTAAGTTTTCTGAACCAATGTGTTAAGGTCAAAATCAGCCTTCTTGGCGACTAGAGCTTTCTTTTGGTTTAAAACCCAAGTGAGTAAATTTTCAATTAAAAAATTGACACTTACGGCCGAGGCCTCTAATTTACCCATCATATCCTTTAAGTCTGCATCTTCAATTAAACCTTCGTTATATAAATGCAAGACACCTGTCAGGGAAGCCATAGGATTACGTATATCGTGGGCAACGATACCGATCAACTGATTTTTAAAGGCTAAAGAACCTTCTAATTCTGAATTTAGTTCTTGTTGCTTTTCATTAAGCTTTTTGTAATTCTGTTTTTGTCTAAACAAGACAATGGCCAGCGATATAATAGATAATAGAATAATAACTAACATTAAGCTTTGCAGCTGAGAATTTTGTTTCTCGGTAATTAAAACTGAATTCTCCAACTTTTGCTTCTCAAGCTCATTTGCAACCTTATAATTGTCAATACGCCTGTCTACCATAACTTGTAAGCCTTCTAAAGTCTGCTGATGGGCAGAGTCGAGAGCATAATAAGCAGAATCAAATTGTCCTAGCTCCTCGTAAGCAGATGCAATAATTCGAAAGTTATCACTAACACTTTTTCTATCGTAAAAAGCCCAAGGAGTTTTTGTATATTTTATTCCCGCCGCTATGGCCCCACGAAAATCACCCATGCGGTACAATGCAGTAGCTAAATTCTTAATGGCAGAATTCATTTCGGCCGTGTCTTCAAATTCTTTAGCCTTTCGATAAGTGTTTTCTAAAATGCTTACGGCCTTATCCCATTGCTCGCGATCTCGGTAAATTGCTCCTAAGAGGTTCAGGTTCGAAAACACTCGCCATCTGTAGCCTTTAAGAGAGTCGATTTTTTGAGATCTTCGAATTGCAATTATGGCTGAATCAGATTTTTTTCTTTCATACTGTATTGCCGCTAATCGGTTAAAATAATATGACTTTACAGTAGAGGGTTCGAGCGTTTCGTTTAGGGCTTCTACTTCTTGTAAAGCTTCGTAGGCCAAATCTAGGCTTTGCATGTCTCTCAACAATTCGGCGCGATGCACCTTTGCTCTTACCATTTCCTCAAAATCACCTAAACGCGAATTAGTCTGATAAAGTAGGTTGGTTACCGCAAGAGCACTATCAAAGTTATCGCGGACTAAGTGATATGTCACCTTATCCGCTAACGAATCTGCTATGCGTTGGTCATCCTGAGCACCAACATTTGTGATTGAAGCTAAAAGAAAAACTAGTACAATTGATATTTTCGAAAGATATGTCACCCCCATTTCATTTCTATCTTTAGCGATAAAGACAAATTTACTGCATTAACTTTAAGTTAAATACTAATAGAGGGGTATCTTGACAAATTAATTAAGGGATTTTATTCCATCTTATATAACTAATAATCAAATAGCTATAATTTAATCGTAGTTTTTAAAACTTCTGAATTAAGATGACAAGCTAATTATTGTTTTCGATAAATTGGCTTAGATCCAAACATCCACATTGGTGTTTGG
>CBFHVV010000150.1:0-3977 GCA_965658965.1 Croceimicrobium sp. | reverse complement strand
ATACCGCACCTGCAATAAGATCACTATGACCGCCAATATACTTAGTAGCCGAATAAACTACTAAATCAGCACCGTGCTGCAGTGGATGCTGCCAAATTGGCCCCATATAGGTATTATCAACCGCCACCAACACACGCTCTTCTTCCGAACGGCTATACTTTTTGGCAATCGCTACACATTCTTCAATATCAAATAAATCAAGGGTAGGATTTGCTGGAGTCTCCAAATATATCATTGCCAAATTATCCTTGGCAGGATGCGCTTCAATCATGGCTTCGATATCAGCGCCAGTGTCACTCGGTGTAAACCCTAAAACGTGAATGCCAATCTTAGTTAAGAAATGCTTGATAAAGTGGTCTGTACCGCCATAAACAGGATTACTATAAAGAAGTAAATCACCTGGTTTTAAGAATTCTAAAAGCACGGTAGAAATAGCCGACATACCGCTTTCAAAAACTGCCGCGTCGTCTGACTGATCCCATAAACAAAGACGATTTTCTAAAATTTCTAAATCAGGGTTATTGAGACGGCTGTAAATTAATCCCAGCTCCTCATCTGCTCCTTTTTCGCGCTTACCATAAGCTACCTCAAAAAAGGCTTTCCCTTCTTCGGCGGTTTTAAAGGCAAAGGTGGAGGTTTGAAAAATTGGGCATTTTACCGACCCTTCCGAGAGGTGTGGTTTATAACCGAAAGACATCATTAAGCTTTCGGGCTTCATCTTAGACTTGTCCATTGTGTGTTATTTTGAGAGACCACAAATGACGGGAAATTAATGAAGATAAAGACTAACATTTATCAGCTTAATTCTAAGAAGAAAATAAGTTAATTAGACCTACTATTGTAGCTATTATCTGCCGACTAGGTTGATCGTCTAATCCGGCATTGCTTCGATTTTCCTAGCAATGGCATCAGCTTCAGCGGCTATTTTATCGCTTTCCGCACGATTTACCGTAGACAAGCGATGCGACTCCTTCAATAATTTAGAGTATTGATCTTGTAATTTTTCCTTCTCGCTTTTCTTATTGAATAATCCGAACATAATCTTGTTTTCTCATTTAACCCAAGCCCCGCTTTAAAGTTTAAATATTTTTACAAGCCCAGTATCTCTTTTAAATGGCTAAAGCCCTTACGGGAGATAGGAATTCTATTGCCATCCTTCAAAAGGGCAATGTGATCATTTTTACCATAAGGATCAATACGGTCTATTTGGCTAACATTTACAATATGTGAGCGATGCACCCGCAGAAAACTAGTTTCGGGCAAGAGCTTTTCATAGTAGCTTAAAGTCTGTTTTTTAGCAAAATGACCTTGCTCACTGTAAACTTGCACATAGTCGCCATCGGCTTCAATGCGATGCAGTCGATCGTAGGGAATGATGCGAATACGAGAGCCATCTTTAATCACCAATCTTTCAAAGTGTGCACTACCCTCTCCTTCAGGAATTCTTTCGGCCGCTTCTTTTAGCGCTTTGGGGCTTTCTTTAAACTTATTTAGGGCTGCCTCAAAACGATCTTCCGAAAAGGGCTTCAACAAATAGTCAAGTGCGCTAGCCTCAAAGGCTTTAAAAGCAAACTCATCGAAAGCAGTGGTAAAAATTACCGCCGGCTTATCTTCAAGCAGCTCCAACATTTCAAAGCCAGTTAAACGAGGCATTTGCACATCTAAAAATACTAAATCGGGTTTTTTCTCTTGAATCGCTTTTAAGCCTAGAAAACCATCCAGACAGCGATCAATTACAGTAAAATCGCTGTGCTCACTTAAATACTCTTGCACCAAGTCGGCTGCCAGAGGTTCATCGTCGATAATAATAACTTTATACATCTGCCTGGGGTATTTTTAGTCGAGCCGCAAACACACTTTCTGCGACGGAAGTTTCTAATAGATCCTTTCTCCCGTAAAGGAGATACAAACGCCTTTGCACCGAACTAAGCCCAAAGCCAGTGCCGCTGCTTTCCTCCTTAGCCGAACTAAATGGATTGAGGAATTCCACCAAAAGTGAATTTGCTTTTCGCTCGGCTTTAAAGTAAATGGTTAAATCTTCGGTAGTGCCATAGAGTCCATATTTTATGGCATTCTCTACTAAGGGCTGCAATAATAAAGGCGGGATTTTACAGTTTAGGGCGCTTTCGCTGATCTGTCTTTCAATGCTTAAACGATGCCCAAAACGCATTTGCTCTAAATCGAGGTACAGATTGAGATGATCTATTTCCTCGCTAAAGAGCAATAAGTCACCTTCCTCTTTTTTTAAGGTACCCCGTAAAAACTCCGACAATTTTTGCACCATGCTACGGGCGTCTTTAGGCCGAGAACCGATAAGCGAATTAATCGAATTAAGGGCATTAAAAAGGAAATGTGGCTGTATTTGCTGTCTTAGTTTAAAAAGCTCAGCTTCTTTAGCGATGCGTTCGGTTTCTTGCTGGCGAATTACAAGGGCCTTCTCTTCGCTAAGGCGATACCACAAAAAAGCAAAACCCAGGGTTGCAGCCACTAATAAATAAGCAACAGTGCCGCGATAAATCTGCGTTTCCACCAGCCAAGCGCGTAAATAATCGCTCTTACTCTGGTAATTTACCAGCATTTCAGCGCCCATTAAAGTGAAGTAAACCAGTAAAGCGGGCAACACTAAAACGATGAGTAATTGATAGCGCGGCGGATTTACAAAACTAAAAACGTTTAAGAGCCCAAAACATAAAGTTGCTAAAAATCCCCAGTGCACACAAGCATCGAAAATCGCGTCTTCCCAAGGAAATTCGTAGATTTCCCGCATGAGAAAAACCTGCACCATTATCGCCACTAAAACTAGGGCGAAATAGTACAGGTAATTAGGTTTCACTAAAAGTGGATTAGAAGTCATACCGCAATTTAGGACTATCTAAATTTAATCTGCGTTTTTCTTAAAGGCTTCAATCTCTAATAATTCACAATGTCCAAGCCGCCAAACAATACGGTTCCGGTAATTATTAAAATTTTCTCATCAGGTAATACATTCACGGCCGACTGGCGTTTATCGTCTACTCCGCCAAAAATGCTAGTTACTTCAGTACGAATTTCCCAGTTTTTAGGTACGATAAGCTTTAAACCACCAAACACTACCGTAGAATCTAAATTTATTGTGCCGTCAAAGTCTGCTTGCATCAGGTTAATTTCTGCTCCTCCAAAGATGGTTACTATTTCACCACCGCGAAAAGACTTGGAATCTACATTACGTTTTACACCGTTAAACACACTGGTAATATCCAGCTGCTCGCCGTTACCGGAAACGTTTTGAAAAGATGAAGAGATGCGGCTGCCACGAAAACGTGATTGAAAAATGATGGTTAAACCTACGCCGATCACCAATAAAGGCCAGAAGTATTGAAAAATATTGAAGTTAATGGCAAAAATATCGTCGATAAGGAAAACCGAGCCGATGGCAATTAAAATATAAGAAGCGGGATTTCTAAATTTATTATCAATGCCAATGATAAAGCCGATGGCAATGAGCAGGGTTTCCCAACTAAAAACCCAATAAGGGAGATAGACACCCATGCGCCGCAAAAGCCACACTAATCCGATAATTAAGATTACGACCCCGGTATAAACCGACTTATTTTTAGTTTGACCACCCATGATGCTGTGTTTTGATTTATTATTTCTGAAGCGAATGTAGCTGGCGCATGGCATTGCCCCAAGGCCTTTCCGCTAGATTGTGCAAATTGGTCGATGAATGGGGGATTTAAGGGTTTGGGCATTTTTGAATTTGAGATTTACGACCACTATCGCTTTGGGATTTAAGTTTAGAGAGGGCACTAAGGGTTTAAATAATAAGACCCTGAAACAAGTTCAGGGTGACAAACATTGAGGGAAATACAGAAAAAGTAATAATAATGGTAAGTCATGCTGAGAACCGAGTTTTAGGTTCTAAAACTCGGTTCTCAGGGTGAAGGAAATTTGGAGGGATACGATAACTAAATTTTAAAACCGTAAGGTCATGCTGA
>CBFHVV010000149.1:0-4096 GCA_965658965.1 Croceimicrobium sp. | reverse complement strand
ATGAGCCTTTCTTTAGCGTTCAGCGAGGCGAGGGCAATTTCTTTTTCAACTTTTGCAAGAAGTTCATATTGTAAAACCATATTTCCAAACTCGCGTATATCCATGTGATTGATCATCAGCTGCTCAAACTTGTCAGCGTTCAAACTGGCTAGGGTGACCTTTGTAAGGGCTTGAAAGTTAAGGTGAGATATTTGATTGGCCGTTCTCGTTTTATTCGGAGAGAGTACACCGCCTTCAAAAAAATAAGATATGGTTACTTCCTCACCTTCTGGGCTTAGCAAAAAGCTCCGGCAGACACCTTCGTAAACAAAGTATTCCTTGTTGTTTTTTTTTCCTCTATCAATAAACACATCTCCTTTTTCATAAACCTCAACTACAATCAAGTTACTTAACAAATCTAATGACCCCTCCGATACAGGAGACACTTTGTTGACTAAGGGTCTTGTTCGTTCTTTAATTTGTTCGAAATTCATGACTAACTTTTTTTGCTACAAGGGTTGCCTAAACTGCATTTTATTGCAATTTAAGCATTATTGCAAGCTAAATTTTCATTCGTAAAGGTCTTCAATTCTCTATGTGATTAGTTAGCAGGTTACAGATTTCCTGTATCGCATGATAGCTATTGTTGTGGAACCAAGTAAAAAACCAGGTATGATTTGAACCAGAGCTCCATAAATGCCGTGGTTTAGGAGCGTTTGTGTCCAGTGATCAAAGTATAGTCCGTAATGAGTTCCAATTTCCCATCTTGTATCAACCCACCAAGCAGCAACAACAGTAAGCCTAGAAATAGGTGAAAAAATGATTAAACTGATTAAGAGGAGGAGATATGCTTTCTTATTGTAATAAAGTTTTACTCCCCAATAAACTGAAAAGGCTAAGGTTAGCCAGAGTAGTCCTAAAATGAAAATAACATATTCAGGTAGACCAGCTAGTTCAAGTAGAAAACGAGCCGGTGTTAAAAAAAGACTAATAATTATTGGGAGCTTGGCTAGATAATATGATTGGCGAAGAAGGCTTTGCTTTTTCTCTAATTCTTTTTCTTTTGTCGTGGTATCTCTATTTACCATTTTTGTGCTTTCAGCTAAGAGTTTGTGCAACAGGCTATTTAATGTCTATTATGCTATATGCGCTTCAGTTTTTAGTCTTCAAGTTTTTATCTGAACGGCCATTATCGTAATGCCCTTCAATGGCAAGGGTTTGTCCATTTTCTACCAGGAATTTCAAGCGAAATGAACTATCTCCGGTTACCATAAAATAGTGATTGTTGAGCGGTATCAGTTTATATTGAGTTGCTACGTCTCCTTTCTGATAATACAAATTGTTGTCCTTTAAACTAATCTTCCTTGGTCCATAATTTCCAATATAAGATTTAAGAATGGTGGACTCAACCATTACCGGTTCCACTAAGGCCTCGAGTCTTTCCAAATGCCATACATAGAACTTTCTTTTGAAATCATCGTTTTTGCTTTCCTTTATTAAGGTCTCTAAAGCCTTAATTTGTGCGAATTCAAAGGCTTGGTTTGCTGGGATTTCAAAATGTGGGGTGACCCCAATGCCTTCCCAGTTGGTTTTTGTGATTGGGTTTATAGCCCTTCCGGAGGGGATGTTTGTCGAGAACTTTTCGGTAGCATTTACTGATCCACCTGGATGAGCTCCACCACCAGTGGTTTCCCCAATTATTGTGGCTCGTTTTAAATGCTTTAAATTGTAGCTAAACTCTTCTGCGGCAGAAAAGGTCCTGTTACTGGTTAACAGGTATACGGGAGTATTAGGAACGCGCGTTCCTTGAACATAGGGAAGGGTCCAGGTTTGTGTGGTCTCATTGTAAGGTCTCCAATAAAAATTATTAAGGTGCACTGGATCGCTGTCAAATAAATAGCTGGTGATAAGTTGAATCATAGCTGGACTGCCACCGCCATTCCTCCTTAAATCGATAATTATAGCATCACTGTTACTTAAAAAATTCATTGCAGAAACTGCTGTTGGACCAGCGTATTCTACATCAGAAAAGCTTCTTAAATCCAAGTAGCCAATATTTCCGCCCAATATTTTCAACTCTTTAAAACCAAAATTATCTCGTTTTATATCATTGATGTATCGTTGAAGATAGTTCAAGCTATCTTCAAGGGTGAAAACTTCGTTTTGGGCTTTAATACCTTCAGGGTCATAATCTACATGAATGTGCTTGTCGTGGCTTATGGATAACAAATCAGCGGTAAGCTGATCGGCAAAAACATTGGGATTGTTGATAGAATTATACTTGCCTTTTTTTAGATTTTCTCTGATATGATCAGACATCTCTTTGGCCACATCTGGAAAAATATAGAATCCCAGTAGCTTGTTACTGATTGAGTCTACAGTAATCTCTTTTTCTTGATTGGTGAGTTTATCGTAACCAGACTGTGCATAAGCTTTATTATTAAGCACTATTGCAAGGAATATTATTACCCTTAAAATTGAATTCGTTCGTTTCATAATTTCCTAAATGACAGTCCCTTAAGTTAATATTTATTTCTGCTGCCATACCATGGCTGTGCAACTGCTTTTAGCTACAAATTATTAGGATAGCAGACAGTCATTATATGTTATGGATATTCATTTATTTAAGCGAATAAAGCGCTATTTTTCATTAAGAGCTTCAATCCTTTCTTTATAGTAATCTTTAGCACTTAATTCAAAGGCCTTGTTTAAGTATTTTAAGGTATTCACTTTGTCGTTTTCAGATTCATAATAATTCGCCATTGATTCATAGGCAGCAGCATTTTTAGGATTATGTTTTATATTCAGCTCAAAAAACATGAAGGCCTTCTTAGGTTGTCCCATTTGCATATTCATGTAGCCATAGCCATTTAACATTTCGTCTATCATTGGAGCAGTGGGAACACCAAAATGTTCGGTATAGATTTGTTCCTGCTCCTTCAATAAGGTAACCAATTCTTCTATAGGGGTTTCTGGGTTATTATATTTCTGGGGAGATTTAAACTGATACCATTCAAAAAGAAAAATCAGTCCATCTCTTATGGTTGGAAGCGGAACAGTACCATGTAAATCCTCATGATAAACCTTCGATGAAAAGTTTAATTGATCTTGGCTCTTCGCAAGTTGGGAGAATTCTAATATAGAACGGGCCGGCAATGAGAATTCTGAAGTGTCGCTCATTACATTATCAATCGTTATACTTTCATTTTGCATATGTAACATCTCTGCAGCAAGTGAAACAAAAAGTGATTTTCCAGTGTAATCTTCCGCTTTAAATTTTTCTTTAGCTTGCTTTAATAATTTTTGGTTATCCCAATCCAAAGTTGGATCTATGGCTATATAGTTTTGAAAGAGATGTGCATGGTTAATAAGCATATTTATGGTAAACTGGCCAGCATGAGAATGACCAATTAATGTACGGTAGGCTATAGTTGGATACTTCTTATCAATATATGGGATGAGTTCCTCTTCCATAAATTTAGTAAAGGTTTCGGCACCTCCAGTTTCATAATCAAAGGTACTACCACGTCTCATTTTTATCTGCGAAGTAGTTAAATCTCTTGTTCGGTTCTTGCGATTCGAAACCCCGACCAGTATCATATTGGGTAGGTAATGCCCCCAATAATTATCATAAACAGCTTCCAAAGTGCTTTCTAGTGAAAACCCATCCATTAGATAGATTACGGCATATTTTTTATCATTACCTGGCTGAAAACCATCTGGTAATCTTAGCCAAAAGTCACGACTTTCATTTAATGTTTTGGAAAATATGGAATCCACTATTCGATTTTGAAACTGCTCTGTTTGGGACTCATTTGTTTGTGCAGTTGCATGCTGATTTCCCATTAAAATCGATCCGATAAGTATTAATAAGTAGATGTGTTTCATTATTTTATTTAATTTTTAATGTAAAATATACATAGGTTAAAATGAAAATTTATATTGGTTTAATTATTTATCAGGAAGGCCGAACGTTTTAGCTATACGCAGTGCTCCGCAGGACATTGCGTATAGGTTCTGTTGCAAGTAGTTATTCATTTATTTGCCTTTCATTTTGTCTTGACACAAAACGAAACAAAAAAGTCAAGGCTTACAAGCAAATAAAACCTGCCTTTTC
>CBFHVV010000148.1:0-4145 GCA_965658965.1 Croceimicrobium sp. | reverse complement strand
AAGTATTGGGTATTGAGTTCTAACTACTGCGATTCGAATTGTACTAAATTGATAATTAGACTTCTGAACTTAAAATTGATTTGTAATTGTTACTTAGATGCTAACGTAACAGCACTAGGATTTTTCTAAGCCGCAAACCCAGCAAGCGAGCTTGAGCGCCAGGATTACAGATCCTGATATGCTTCGCAAGTATTGAGTATAGAGTAGTGAGTACCTAGATTCGAATTGTACTAATCTGATAATTAGACCTCTGAAATTGATTTGTAATTGTTACTTAGATGCTGACGTAACAGCCTTAGGATTTTTTTATTCCACAAACCCAGCAAGCGAGCTTGCACGACAGGATTACAGATCCTGACATGCTTTATGGTCATACACCAAATCCTGGCTGCGCTGACGTAGCAGCCTTAGGATTTTTTTAAGCCACAAACCTAGCACGCACGCTTGCGGTTTGGGCATAAAAAAATCCTGCAATTGCCTTCGGCGATTGCAGGATTTGGTGATCGCGCCAGGATTCGAACCTGGGACCGTCTGCTTAGAAGGCAGATGCTCTATCCAGCTGAGCTACGCGACCTTATTGTAGGGCAATGATGCTCTTCCTTTAAGGGAGGGCAAAACTAGTATTTTATTCGATACTATTAAATTTTAAGAGGCAAATTTCTATGCTCTCTTTAATTTTCTAAATTTACCACAACGTCAAACCTCCTCAATGACATTCAAATATTTTAAAGAAGATCTTTCCGCCTCTCTGGTTGTTTTCCTTGTTGCTATCCCTCTTTGCCTCGGTATTGCGGTAGCATCTGGTGCTAATCCGCTTTCTGGCTTAATAGCCGGCCTGGTGGGAGGCATAGTTGTCGGATCTTTAAGTGGTTCTTCTCTAAGTGTTAGCGGTCCCGCAGCGGGATTAACCGCCATAGTCCTAAACGCCATCACTACTCTACCGACCTTTAATGCCTTTTTACTAGCGGTTATCATTGCCGGAGTATTTCAAATTATTCTCGGTTATGTAAAAGCTGGCCTAATTGGTTACTATTTCCCCAATGCGGTCATAAAAGGTATGCTATCTGCCATTGGCTTAATTCTAATCTTAAAGCAAATTCCGCATGCTTTTGGCTACGATGAAGATTTTGAGGGAGATGAATCCTTTTTCCAACCGGATGATCAAAATACTTTCAGTGAAATTATTGTCGCTATTCAAAATCCCTCGCTAGGGGCAGTAATAATTGCCGCTGTGGCACTAGCACTGCTCATCCTTTTTGAAAGAGCTTATTTTAAAAAGATGAAAATCTTTAAAATCATCCCTCCTGCCCTATTTGCGGTGCTCAGTGGAGCTGGCTTAAATAGCTTATTTAGTCTTTATTTTCCTGAGCTTGCCCTTGCGGGGAAGCATTTAGTAAACATTCCCGTAAACACCAATGCCAGCGATTTCTTTGGACAGTTTAATATGCCAGATTGGTCACAAATAACCAATACCGATATTTATGTCATTGCCTTTACCATCGCCATCGTTGCTAGTATCGAAACACTATTAAGTATCGAAGCAGCCGATAGAATAGATCCCCTGAAAAGGGTAACACCCGCCAACCGTGAGTTAAAAGCGCAAGGTGTTGGTAACATAGTTTCCGGACTAATTGGAGGCTTACCGGTAACCGCTGTAATAGTGCGCTCATCTGCCAATGTAAGTTCAGGTGGCAAAACCAAGCTTTCCGCTATTTTACATGGTTTCTGGATTGCCCTTAGCATAATTTTCCTTGGCACCATCCTTAACTATATTCCCTTAGCTGCCCTCGCATCAATTCTACTGATGGTGGGCTATAAACTCATCAAGCCCGAACTGATAAAAGCCATGTACAGCAAGGGTTGGTCGCAGTTTGTTCCCTTTATGGTAACTATAATTGCTATTCTTTTAACCGACCTTTTAATCGGTATTGCCATAGGTATGGCAGTGGGGCTTTTTTATGTTGTCAAAACTAATTTCCACCGTGCTATTCGTATGGTGGAAAAAGAAGATAATTATCTAATTCGTTTAAATAAGGACGTTAGCTTTTTAAATAAAGCCTTGCTTTTAGAATACTTTGGTAAAATCCCTGATGGAGCTATTGTGCATATCGATGCTAAACGCGCCGAGTTTATTGATAAAGATATACGCGAGCTAATAGAAGATTTTCACATTACTGCGGCCGAAAGAGACATTAACTTAAGCATGGAAGGCTTAAAATAGAAACTATCTACATGGACATTTACGACAAACTAATCTTGCAAAATAAAGCTTGGACTGAAGAGCAGCACGAAAAAAACCCCAATTACTTTAAAGACCTTGCTGGTGCCGCCAAACCTAAATTCCTATGGATAGGCTGCAGCGATAGCCGGGTACCTGCTACTCAAATTACAGATACTGAGCCAGGCGAGATATTCGTACATCGCAATATTGCCAACTTGGTAGTGCACACCGATCTAAACCTACTTTCCGTGCTACAATATGCGGTAAGCAGCTTAAAAGTGGAACATATTATTGTTTGCGGTCATTACGATTGCAATGGAATTATATCTGCCTTTGAGCATAGTAATTTAGGCCTGATGAATAAGTGGCTTCGTAATATTAAAGATGTTTACCGCTTTCACGAGTCTACCATAGACTCTATTGAAAGTTATGAGGATAAAATCGCTAAGCTAGTAGAGCTTAATGTCCACGAACAGGTACAGAACTTAGCTAAAACTAGTATTGTGCAGCAGGCTTGGCAAGATGGTCATAAACTTAGCCTACACGGTTGGGTTTTTGATATTTCTAGCGGTGAGGTAAAAGAACTACAAAATATAAATGCGGTTAAAGCGGTAGACGATATTTACCGTTATGATTTAAGTAAGGGACTCAATTTTTAAAGGGTTTTAGATTTTATTTTAGCCCAAGCATAAGTAATTTTATAAGAAATTAGCTGAGATTACGATTTTAAGCGTGCCTCTACCAATTCCTTGTACTTGCGGCTAATCGGTAATTCTTCGCCTTTAATGCTGATGCCTCCGCTGTTATATGCGTCAATTAGTTTGGTGTTAACAATGAAGGAGCGGTGAATACGCAGAAATTCTTCCGGTAATCTCTCCGCTAATTGCGAGATACGCTCTTTGCTCGGAAGGGATTTTTCTAATAAATGAAACACAATTTGTTCATTAGCACTCTCTACATAAATAAGTTCTCTCAAATTAATCTGCTGTCGTTTTCTTTCCGAAACTATCTCAAGCCAGATCGGCTCTAAATCTTTACTTTCATCTTCAATACTAGACTTCCTAAAAATACGCTCTTCCACTAAGGTGAAAAACATCATATAAAGCCATAAGAAGAGCGGATTAACTAAAACCTTAGGCAATGCTTCAAAATTCATCTGAAAGACCAGCCAGTAAGCTACAATCATCGCCAGCCACTCTACATAAAGCGTGATTAGTAATAGGTAGAACAGGTGCAACCAACGCCACTTACTTTCACTACTATGCAGGTAAAACCATCCATAAGACATAATAGCCGCTCCTGGTAGTAGTAAAGTTGCTAAAACTAATGAGGCGCTGAAACCTCCTAAAAGACTGCTGTAAATTATGGTCATAGCTGCTAAAGCTAGCAACCAAAAAGAAATTCGTTTTAGTACTTTCACATTTCAAAGATGCGCAGTTTTTTCCCTCACTGCAAGTAATAGCGGGTTTTAACCGCTTATCGTCGGGTTTTGACTTTGCACTTTTTGTCTAAAAGTAAGTGCTTTGATTAAATCAAAATTCTAAAATTATGTACGAATTATTTCAACGAGGCGGCCCCCTTTTTATGAGCCTCATAAGCATTGCGCAAATCGGTATGTTCATAGCAATGGTTTTACATCAAAAAGGAAAAGCTAATAAAACCGCTATTAGAGAGTTCGGCCTATTGGCCTTAATCCTAGGAATTTTAGGCCAGCTTATTGGACTTTATTCAGCATTTGTTGCTATTGAACAAATGGGCTCGGTATCGCCCGCCATGTTAATGGGAGGCTTACAGGTATCCATGATTACCACCTTTTACGGTTTCATTGGCTTTATTATTAGTCGTATTTATCTTCTTATCATAAGCTTTAAGCAAGGGTAAACCTGAGCTTTAAAAGCTTGAGACATTTCAACCTATTTAGGTC
>CBFHVV010000147.1:0-4155 GCA_965658965.1 Croceimicrobium sp. | reverse complement strand
CCTCAAGCATGCGACGTTTCAGCCTGTTGCGATCTACGGCTTTGGGAAATCGACGCTTGGGAACACTAAATGCAACCTTAATCGAAGGCTCTCCTTCTACTGCTAAAAACTTTAGGGCGAGAAACTTCTTTCGCATAAATTGCCCCTCCTTAAAAAGCAGAGATATAGCTTCCTTGCTTTTTAGTCTTTCCGTTTTTGCAAAACTATGTGGCATAAAAAAAGGCCGTGATAACACGGCCTAAATTAGTGAGAAATCTTATTTCTTATTGGCTTCTTTAATATAGTCCTCTAAGGCCATTGTCATAGAAGGGTATTTAGGATGCGGCGCTTTGATATTCACCTCTAAGCCCGCTTCTTCAATTGCTTTATGCGTAGTGGTTCCAAAACCAGCAATCAGAGTCTTTCCCTGTTCAAAGTCAGAGAAATTCTCGAAAAGTGACTTTATACCCGACGGGCTAAAAAATACTAGAATATCATACTTCACCTCAGCCAGGTGAGACAGATCGCTACTCACAGTATTGTATAGCACTGCTCTAGTATAATTTACTTTGGAGTCTTCTAAGATTTGTGGAATAATTGGCTTTAAAGAGTCGGAAGTTGGCAATAGGTACTTTTCGTCTTTATGCTTCTTAAAGAGTGGAGCCAAATCGGCAAAAGTGCTTTTTCCGAAATAAATCTTTCGCTTGCGGTACACCACGTATTTCTGCAAGTAGTAGGCAATTGCCTCACTGGTACAAAAGTACTTCATGTCGTTTGGCACAGTAAAGCGCATTTCTTCAGCTACCCTAAAATAATGATCAACGGCATTACGGCTAGTAAGAATTACCGCCGTATGGTTAGCTAAGTTTATCTTTTGCTTTCGAACTTCCGCAACGTCTACACCTTGAACATGAATAAAAGGTATGAAGTCGATTTTCAACTTATACTTCTCCGCCAAATCAAAATAGGGCGAATTTTCAGTCTGTGGTTCGGGTTGCGAAACGAGAATAGATTTTACCTTCACGGTTGAACTTGTTTTAGGGCCCCAGTAATTATCTCATTTTCAATAGTTAGACTAAGAAAAGTAAATACGAAATAGGGATTATTTCCAGCGCGCAAAGGTATAAAATAAAATAGGTTATTGGTATACCGATACGAAAGGTATATAAACTAGCTTTTAAAGTCGCCACTAAAAGCCCTATAATCAGGAAGATAATCAAAAACCAAGCAGAAATGATGGGCCAAGGACCGAAGTATACGGATAAAGATAAAATGGCGGTAAAAAGCGCCACCCAGTTAAAATGCGCTAAAAAAATATTCTGAGCTTGAATTAGCTCTTCTTGCAGGCTAAATACCCAACCTATAATACTAGCCATAAGGTTTTTAAAAACCAAAAAAACCGCCGTTAGCAAGGCCATACGTAGATATTCGGCCCATCCAAAAAGTAATAAGGTTTTAATACTGCTTCCTGAAATTAGCTTGGTGGCGATAATAGATAATGGCAAACTACTTAAGGCCGCCAATAGCAGAAATGCGTCGGTGCTTAAGCCTCGCTTCCCTTGATTATAGCTCATAGCTAGCTCATCTCCTCCAGACTTAAAAAAAACTCCCAAAAGCTGACGAGTACGTTCGCTATTAACAAAATTAGCCAGCACTAAAAAAGCGCTGGCTAAAATACTTATGATAATAACCCAATCGGTACTGCGCTCATTAACCAGTATTTCCATGGGACAAAGATAAAATCAATCCTTGAGCAACTGAGCACTAAATCCTTGCGAATCGCTTAAAATATAGGTCCCTTTTGCAAGATCTCCTAGTTCAAAACTAAAGTGGTTTTCCCCAAGCCTTTCGCCCTTTCCTAAATTCATAATCGTTTTTCCACTGAGGTCTTTTAAAGTAAAAGGCGCTTTCAAATCGGTGTTTGCTTTTAGCGTAAAGCCTTCTTTCACTGGATTAGGATAAATACTGAGCTCAGCGGTTTTTAACTCATCTATACCAATAGAATTTGCTTTACTTAAAGTCAAATTTTGTGTCGCAATAATATCGCCACTGGTAGTTCCCGTATTATTAGAAAAATTTACCGCCACGTAAACCGTACTTTGATCGGGTGCCTGACCAGCATCCCAGTCGAAAACCCAAGTATTGGATCCATTAGCGCCATTTTTGCCAGCAGTAGTGTGGGTAATATAACTCCCCGTTTTTCGGGTATTACTAGGATCACTAATTACAATGCTTCCCGCAAAACCCATGGCGCTTTCTACCGAGGCTGAAAAGCCTATTTCATTGGTACCGGCACCTCCGTTGTTTGCGGTAACCGTAATCTGGTAGACTGAGTCTTCCTTAAAACCTGCACTAGGAATATTACTGGATATCGAAATACTCTGACTGCTGGCGCTTGGACCATTATGGCAGCCTGAACGGGCGCAGGTATTGTTATTGCCGTTAGGCCCACCGCTACTTCCCGTAGGGGCGCCACTGGAATTAGTAAAAGCATCGTTCACAATAAATATGCTTAAAGCCATGCTCAGAGAATAGACTAGGTAGTTCTTCTTCATAGTGTTTTTTTTATAAAGTTCTAAATGTATGATATTCGATATAATGGTATAACTACATTTGCATAAAATTGATTAAATGGCTAGTGATTTATTTGAAGCGCCCGACTATTACAATATAGACGAGCTATTACAGGAAGAACATATTTTAGTGCGCAATGCGACGCGCGACTGGGTTAAGAAAGAAGTTAGCCCGATAATTGAAGACTATGCTCAAAAAGCAGAGTTTCCCAAACAACTTATAAAAGGTCTGGCCGATGTAGGCGCCTTTGGACCTTATATACCCGAAGAATATGGCGGAGCTGGTTTAGACCAAATTAGCTATGGCTTAATGATGCAGGAAATAGAACGCGGCGACTCTGGTGTACGCTCAACCTGTTCCGTACAATCGTCTTTGGTAATGTTTCCCATTTTCGCTTATGGTACAGAAGAGCAACGTAAAAAGTATCTACCCAAATTGGCCAGCGGTGAATACCTTGGCGCCTTCGGCTTAACCGAACCCAATCACGGCTCTAACCCTAGTGGTATGACTACCAATTATAAAGATATGGGCGACCATTATCTTTTAAATGGCGCTAAAATGTGGATCTCTAACGCTCCTTTCGCAGATGTTGCGGTAGTTTGGGCTAAAAATGAAGAAGGCCGCATTCACGGGATTATTGTGGAAAGAGGCATGGAAGGCTTTACCACTCCAGAAACCCATAACAAGTGGAGCCTTAGAGCAAGTGCCACAGGAGAATTAGTGTTTGATAATGTGAAAGTCCCCAAAGAGAACCTACTTCCAGGGCGTAGTGGTTTGGGCGCGCCGCTTAGCTGTTTAGACTCTGCCCGCTATGGCATTGCCTGGGGTGCTTTAGGCGCGGCTATGGATTGTTATGACACAGCCCTTCGCTACGCAAAAGAGCGTATTCAATTTGGAAAGCCTATTGCTAGCTTCCAACTGCAGCAGAAGAAATTGGCCGAAATGATTACCGAAATAACTAAAGGGCAACTTCTAGTTTGGCGATTAGGAACCCTTAAAAATGAAGGCAAAGCTACCACCGCACAAATTAGCATGGCAAAAAGAAATAGTGTAGAGATTGCCCTCAAAATCGCCCGCGAAGCTCGTCAGATTTTAGGCGGAATGGGAATTACCGGCGACTATTCCATTATGCGCCATATGATGAACTTAGAGTCTGTAGTAACCTACGAAGGCACACATGATATTCATCTTTTAATTACCGGTGCCGATATAACAGGCATCCCTGCATTTCAGTAAATATCAATTCAGTAGCAAGCAGCTATTGCTCTAGATCATTTTATAGCTCATAAAAAAGCCCCGCAAAATTTGCGGGGCTTTTCTTTTTTTTGTCTTATCAGACCTATTGATATAGATCGGAACTATTTATGTTACCAGGTAAATCTTGATACCAGGTTTCATTAGAGCTTCCGCCAGATTGTGCCCAAGCTCCAAAGAAATTATAAGCGGTAGAAACATCTGCTTTTTCTTCTGGATAGCTAAAGCCTCCCACAATATTAATTGCCCAAGGCAAGTTGTTTTCACTTTTGTAAGTGTTATCACCCGAAGGAACCGTATTGTCATTTCCTGTTCCAAAGAGGCTCTCATCTGCTAAATCGGTGGGAG
>CBFHVV010000146.1:0-4228 GCA_965658965.1 Croceimicrobium sp. | reverse complement strand
GGCGAGGCGACAAACTACAGTCTTGGAGAATTAGCCTTAATCAGGGAGGATATTTATTTTTTCGCATCTGCCGGGGAGCGGTAAAATAGGAAGCTTACTTTTGCAAAATGGATGAAAAAACACAAATGTTAGTGGATAAAGGGCAAATGTTGCCTTTGATGGAAGAGTTTTATACCATTCAGGGAGAAGGTTTTCATACGGGCAAAGCGGCCTATTTTATTCGCATTGGCGGTTGTGATGTTGGCTGCCATTGGTGCGATGTAAAGGAAAGTTGGAATGCGAACTTGCATCCGCCCACTGCGGTAGATGCGATTGTGAAAAATAGTGCGCCCTATAGTGATACCGTGGTTGTTACTGGAGGTGAGCCACTTACCTGGGATATGACACCCTTAACTAAGCAGTTAAAAGAAGCAGGAAAAACCATCCATATTGAAACTTCGGGTGCTTATCCATTAAGTGGTACTTGGGATTGGATTTGCCTCAGCCCTAAAAAAACTAAGGCACCGCTAGCCGAATTTTATCCCCATGCGCACGAATTAAAGGTTATTATTTATAATAATCACGATTTTAAATGGGCCGAAGAGCATGCAGCTAAAGTGGGCGCTAAATGCAAACTTTTTCTTCAACCTGAATGGAGTAAAAGGGAGGAAATGATGCCTAAAATAGCCGATTATGTAATGGCACATCCAGAATGGCAAATTAGTATCCAGACTCATAAATACATGGGATTGCCTTAGAACAGGCCCTATGGCAGCCCATTCGATAATAACCATAATAGCTTATCAGTAAGCTCTGGAGATGGCCTTAGAGCCTTACCTAATTTCTAGGAGCCACGAATACTATTTGCTAGAAGTTTTTGGCTTTAAATCGGTGGTCAACAAGCCCTTAGTCGTCAGTGCGATAAGCTAGAATTAGCGGAAAATGAATTTGATTTGGATGGTTTATATTTTAAGCTTAGTCCTTGTCTAAACCATTTAAACTTAATGTTTGAAGACTAAGAATTAGCTCCTGGATTTAAACTTTTATAAATAGGACAATCTGGAACGTGCGCTCCAGGTAAGTAAGCGGTGCTCATTAAAAACTCACCCGTAATTTCTCCGCCGGTAAATTTAAAGGTTCTTTTAAAAAGCTTTACCCATTCTTCCTTATTGCTTAGCTCTTGCACATCTAACCAGTTTTTAAAGCTACCGTAGTCCTTCTGTAAGGTTAAAATTTGTTGGGCATTGTAAATAACGGCATTTACCTTCAGTTTGTTACGAATGATGCCGGCATCGGCTAAAAGTCTATTAATATCGCCTGCGCGGTAGGCAGCAATTTTTGCGATAGAGAAGGAGTGGTAGGCGCGACGAAAATTATCCTGCTTTTTTAAGATGGTATCCCAACTTAGCCCTGCTTGATTAATTTCTAAAATTAGGCGGCCAAAAAGCTCGTCATCATCTTCAATTGGGAAACCATACTGTGTATCATGATAGAGGCGGTGCACATGGCCCGCCTCTAAATCTTTTACAAAATAACAGTATGAGCCAGGGCTCAAATTATTGGTATTATCCATTCATGCTGGCTAGGAACTCGGCATTATCTCTTGTTCTACTAATGCGATCGTGCAAGAACTCCATGGCTTCTACGGCATTCATGTCTGCTAAATGTCTTCTTAAAATATACATTCTTTGCAGAGCATCTTTATTTAAGAGTAAATCTTCCTTACGGGTACCAGAGCTCATTAAATCGATGGCTGGCCAGATACGGCGATTAGCAATTTTACGGTCTAATTGCATTTCCATGTTACCTGTACCCTTAAACTCTTCAAAAATCACTTCGTCCATTTTGGAGCCCGTGTCAATTAAGGCTGTTGCCAAGATAGTTAATGAGCCACCATTCTCGATTTTACGAGCAGCCCCGAAGAAACGTTTTGGCTTATGCAATGCATTGGCATCTACACCACCCGAAAGTACTTTACCCGAAGCTGGGGAAACCGTATTGTAAGCTCTGGCTAAACGTGTAATTGAATCTAATAAGATTACTACATCATGACCACATTCGGTCATACGTTTGGCTTTTTCGAGGACGATATTAGCAACTTTTACGTGTCTCTCAGCGGGTTCATCAAAGGTAGAAGCTACTACCTCGGCATTTACGCTACGAGCCATGTCAGTTACTTCCTCAGGTCTCTCATCTATTAACAGAATTATTAAATAAGATTCTGGATGATTAGCGGCAATGGCATTAGCCACTTCCTTTAGTAATGTTGTTTTACCAGTTTTTGGTTGTGCTACAATTAAACCACGCTGACCTTTCCCAATCGGTGAAAAGAGATCAATTATGCGGGTAGATAAAGTACCACGACGACTGGTAATATTAAATTTTTCTTGAGGGAAAAGTGGCGTTAAATGTTCGAAGGCTACGCGGTCTCTAATCCAATCTGGCTTACGACCATTAATGCTTTCAACTTTTACAAGAGGGAAATATTTTTCACCTTCTTTAGGAGGTCTAATTTGTCCTCTCACCGTGTCACCCGTGCGCAAACCGAAGAGTTTCACTTGGTTTTGTGATACGTAAATGTCGTCGGGTGAGTTTAAATAATTAAAGTCGCTGGAGCGCAGAAATCCATAACCATCAGGCATCATTTCTAAAACACCTTCACTCACCACTATGCCGTCAAAATCGTATTCACGGTGGCGGTTACGCTGATTATTTTGTCTTGGATTAGAGTTTTGACGAGAATCTTGGCTGCGACTATTATCATTACGATTGTCGCTACGATTGTCTTTACGATCCTCTTTCCCTTCGCTGCGGCGATCGTCTTTTTTATCGTCTTTTCTATTGTCAGGACGATTATCTCTATTGCGGTTGTCATTAGAGTTATTACGATTATCACGAGGATTATCGTTTCTTCGATCCTTGTTGTTAGTCCTGTTATCCGATTGCTCTTTATTAGCTAGCTCTTTAGTATCGGATTTATCCTTAGTAGGATTGTTTTTGGCATTAGGCTTTTCACCGCGAGGACGGCGAGGCTCATTTGCTTTGTTTGGCTTTCCTTCTGGCGCTTTTTCAGAATTAGTATTGTCACCAGATGGTGCTTCTTTTTGCGCTGCAGGTTTCTTCGACCTTAAAATGGGTTTAGCGGAAACAGCTTTTTCTTTTTCGGCCTTGGGTGTAGGCTTTTCGGTTTTGGCCGAATCCACCTCAGCGGGCTTTTGCTCCGCAACCGGTGTGATTTTTATGTCCTTCACAAGCTCGGGATTAACTGCTTGCTTATCTAAAATTGCATAGATAAGTTCGAGTTTTTTAATGGTGCGGAATTTTGAAATACGCGCTGCTTCGCCTATTTGCCTTAGTTCGGGAAGCTTTAAAGCCTTTAACTGATTAATGTCGTACATGAGAATACAAAAAGATAATTTTGCTTAATCTTTTAAAAAAAGATGAAATAAAAGATGGTGATTGTGTTAGGGACAACCTCGTTTAGAGAATGTTAAATTATTCTCCTTCCTAACTAGGTCCACAATATTACAAAGAATTCTATTAAGGTCGAGCTTATCCCGTAATTTTTAGCAATTTTGTCGAAAATTTTAAAATGATACAAAGAATTCAGACTCTCTACTATGCAGGCTCCGGCTTGGTTATGGGTCTTGTGGCCTTTTTCGTCAGTTTTTTTCAGAGCGAATCTGGGCGTAAGAGTTTAGTGGATTTACCACTTTTTATGACTTTCTTTTTGATTAGCGCAATATTAAGTTTCATCGCATTAGCTACTTTTAAGAAACGTCAGACCCAAGTGGTATTAGGTCGTTTAAACGTAATACTGCTTTTTAGCATTATCGGCTTCTTAATTTATTACTGGTACGAGAACTTTGGAACCGATCCAAAAGCTATCGGACTGGGTGTTTTTTTACCGGTAATAAGTATTGTACTAACCTCCTTGGCAAATAGAGGGGTAATGCAAGACGAGATGATGATTAAAGCGGCCGAGCGTTTGCGTTAATTCTTGGGCCAACGCTCTAATTCTACAACTTCTAAATCACTGAGCTTGCTGGCTTTCAGCTTAAAGCGCAGTAAAGTTCTAACTTGATGTAGTCCCTGCTTCCCAATAGCACCAGGGTTCATGTGTAAAAGACCTAAACTTTTATCGTGCATTACTTTAAGTATATGGCTATGGCCACAGACATATAAGTCGGGTTTAAATTCGCGTAGCTTTTCTTTAATGCCACGGTGATAGCGACCTGGATATCCGCCA
>CBFHVV010000145.1:0-4349 GCA_965658965.1 Croceimicrobium sp. | reverse complement strand
CCGAAGAGGCTTACCACGATATCGCAATCGGCAACTGTCTTTTCCACTGAGCCGCTATCTAAAACATCTCCTTGAACTAAATGTAGATTATCATCCATCAATGAAACTTTTTCTGGACTTCTTGCCAAGGCCTTTATCGAGTATCCCTGAGCCAAGGCCTCAGCTAAAAACCTCTTACCTGTTTGTCCTGTCGCGCCAAATAATGCTATCGTTTTCATTTGTTTTCTTAATAAGCAATTAATAATTAGGCAAAACTACCTACATTGCCCATACTAAACTTTAATAGCTATACTAACCTTTTTGTATGTATGAGTAAAAAAGAAATACATGTTGAGGCTCGATGCCCCATTCGAACCACTTTGGAGTTAATTGGCGGTAAATGGAAATTAGTCATTCTGCAACAATTACTTAATAATGAGGAACTTCGTTTAAGTGAATTAAAAGCACTGATTCCGGATATTAGTGAGAAGATGTTGATACAAGAGCTAAAAACTTTAGTAGACAATGGCTTGGCGAAGCGTAAAAATTACGGTGAAGTCCCTCCACGGGTGGGCTATTCTATCAGCCCTGCCGGTAAAAACATCGAAGCTTTAATTAAGGAGATGTTTCATTTTGCCAAATCATATGAAGAAGCAACTTATAGCTAAATGCTTTTTCCTGCCTAATTACTAGAAACTGTAGCAATGTTAATAAGCCAAAAATATAAAGAGACGCTTTTCGAGAAAGTACTCGCTCAACAAAGTATAAAGTTGCAAGCTTTAAGTACTGAAATTGCTGCCAATCGTGAAAACCTGGGGTCGGCAACCAAAAGTAGCGCGGGCGATAAGCATGAAACCGGCCGAGCTATGCTGCAGCTGGAACAAGAAAAACTGGGTAAATCATACGCAGAGGCCGAAAGAGTAATGCAACTGTTATTAAGGGTCCCTTTCGAAAAAAGCTATACCCAAATTAAAGTTGGCAGTTTATTTCAAACCGACCAAGGGCTTTTTTTATTAGCTGCTAGTTTTGGTAAAATAAGACATGGGGCAGACGAAGTTTTTGTTTTGGGGCCTTCTGCTCCACTGAGCCAACTACTTTTAGGAAAAGCTCCCGGAGATAATATCGATTGGCAAGGTAAGCGCATCTGCATAAGCGTAGTGATATAAAAAAGGCGCCTTCTGCAAAAGCAAAAGACGCCCAAAGGGAGAAGGTACAGGAGATAGTTAATTTTTTAGCAATTGTAGGGTACCCCATTCTGATTTTAGGATATAAATACCTATAGGTAAGTCACTTAAATCAATTTCTTGTCCTGCTACGTTCTTCAATAGCTGACCATTTAAATTTAAGATTTGTCCTTCTTTAATGTTTTGGCTGAATTGAAAAACTCCTTTGCTAGGATTAGGGTAAACGCTTAAGCTTAAAGCTGATTTTTCCTCACTTAAACCTATGGTTCCACCGATAGAATAAATGGATAAAGTACCCGAAACTTCATTAGCACTTATTAGCAAAGCATTTCCGTTAGGGCTTTTGCTAGCGGAAATAAACTTTAAATCTTCCGGGGCTAAATCGCCCGCATTCGCATCTGTAGCAGGAAGCGAAAAATCGCGATTAATAAAATAACTAATAAAGCTGGGGCTAGATGGCCTAGTGATGTCGTATACCATTACACCACCCATTCTTTCTAAGCCAATAAAAGCGATAGTATAACCATTAATCTCGGCAATTTCAATCGCCTCTGGTTCCGAGCCTTTATCGTCGCTACGACTTTTTAAAGAAGAATTATCATCGTTATTGGAGTTAAAATTAGCAGGCTGCAGTGTGGCGAGGGTTTGTGCAAATTCATCGCCAGAATCCCACACTAAATTTAATTGGTCATCCCAAATAGAGAAAGAGCGGGCGCCGTATGCATAAAGTTCATCGTAATCGCCATCGCCATCAGTATCGCCTAAGGTGGTGGTAATATTTAAACGGCCTAGGCTATCGTTTTCCTGTAAATCGGCTGCATTAGGAAAGGCGCTGGGATCTAGATCTAAATCCTTAACGCGATCTTCTTCACTGTAGGCATCATAATCGCGTGCATCGCCCTCATTTGCGGTAGCGAGATAATTAGTACCACCAATGGCAAAAGCCTTAATGGCATCTGGTTGGTACATGCCATAAACTGGCCAATTACGAATATTAATCGTGGAAGCAGTATTACTAGCGTCAAAACGATTCGTACCCACACTCCAATCTTTAAATCCCAAAGACTTCAAGCTGCTGATACTATTAGAGTTTAAATCAATTATAGCCATAGCATTGTTTTCTTGACAAACCACAAAGGCCATCGAATTGTCTGGGGAAACGCTTATGTATTCAGGCTCCAAGTTTTGGGAAAGGCGTGGTTTAGTTCCCTCGAGGTTAATATCATCAATCTGCCATAAGGTTCCACCGCCAGAACCAGGCGCTCCGCGATAATAAAAGGCGATGCTTACATTCGGTTTAAGGTAATTGTGCAGACTAAATCGACCAGAAAATGTTTCGGTATATGATCCTGGCGAAAGGCTAAACTGACTGGTAATAGTGTCCCAACTAGCCGTTGCGGGATCGGTATTTACATTGGCGTCGTAATTGCTAGAAACTAAAATATCAAAATTGCCTCCAGAAAAGTTTTTAGCGGAATTAAAGCTGAAGTAAGCCGAGTCTAAGCCTGTGAGGTTTCGACTGGGACTGATTAACCATGCGACAGTCGGACCATTAGAAGCGAAACTATTGGCTTCTACAAAATGGTCGCCATTAAAGTCATCGTAATAAAAAGACACATCGCCAGCAGTCATTACAAGGTTTAAATTGTTCAGCGAATCAGCGGTGTTTTCAAAGTCTTCCGTGAAATTATTAATAGGACCGAAATTGCGTATAGCAGGATCGTAATTAGCGTTGAAGGCTCTAAAGTTTAAAGTAGTTACCGCAGCTTGGTTTAAAGATCCTGTCATGTCAATTATAGAAATAGAACCTTCAGGATCAGCGGTGTAGTCATTATCTGGCTCCCCTTCATTGGCTACTAAAACCTTTGTTCCATCGCGGTTGAAGGTAATCATATCGGGAAGAACGCCAACTTCCAGCGCCGCGACAAAAGTTCCAGTCGTATCGAAAAACACCGCCTTACCATTGGCATCGAAATCATCTGCTTCCACGGCAACAGCAATTAGATCACCGTAAAAAGCCACCGAGTTTGGAGCATCACCAAAAGCACTTAGGTCTAGCGAATCTACTTTTAGGATATTAGTCGGGTTGTTAATATCAAAAACATCAACCGCATTCTCTTTTGCGTTAATGGCATAAAGCTTTTGACTAAACTCATTGTAGGCCACAATTTCCATGGCACCATCGTCAAAGACATTGGTTTTGTAAGTGCTTAAATTGTTTAATTCTACTAAGCTTTGCGCAGAAGCGAAGAGTGAAAGTAGACTTAAAGATAGAAGAGTACTGATTCTTTTCATAAGGGATTTTGTTTGCCCCAAAACTGAAAAGAAGTACCGCGAAATATATTTCCTAAAAATTAAGCCTGCACTAAAATTTAGTGCAGGCTTAAAAAATATTAATAGCGTATTAATCTTAGATTAACTTAAGGGGGACTACATTTTTACAGCCCTAAAACGCAATACTTCGCCCATTCCTTGATGCCCAGGCCCTTCATCTAAAAGATATTTACTAATCTCCGCCTGACGAATCTGTAAATCATGAAAGTCTGCACTAATCATTTCTGGGCTATACAACAAAGCTTCATTTTTGGGACCCCCCGAAGAATAGGCCAACTGCCCTGGTGCAAAAGCTTCTAACCAAATTTCGCCAGCCGTTTTAAGCCAAGTACTGGTCTGGCCGTGGAAGTACTTGCGCAGATCTGGGGGAAAATGAGCAAAGACTAGAGCAATGGCGTCAAAATTCACCTTGGGCTTATAATCCCATGCATCGGCCGTTTGAAAATCAATTTCTACATTTTCTTGCTCCGCCAAGGCAAGAGCCTTCTTGCGAGCCACCGGTGATTGATCAAAAGCGAAAACTTCCCAACCCTGTTTGGCCGCAAAAACCGCATTGCGCCCTTCGCCGTCTGCAGGTAGAAGTATCTTTCCCGCAGGACGGTTTTCGAGCATTAATTTTAAAAAGCGGTTTTCCTTATTACCGTAATGGTAATCGCTACCAGCGTATTTAGTATCCCAAAAATTTTGATCCATCTACTTTAAAGTTGAAGGACAAACATAGTCAGTTAATTCTAAACCCGTCTTGCGAATTTCATCCATACCTCCAGCAATATTGATAAGGTTATGGTAGCCTCGGGACTTAAGGATAGATGAAGTAATTACCGAGCGGTAACCACCGGCACAATGCAAGTA
>CBFHVV010000144.1:0-4382 GCA_965658965.1 Croceimicrobium sp. | reverse complement strand
TTGCATAAAGGAGATTTATAATTGATTAGAAACCCCATCGGAAACGGTGGGGTTTTTTGTTAGTCTAAAACAAGCGGGCTTATATTTTTATTCCTTACCAAGATTTACCTTTGCCAGCGATGAGCGATTTCCTAAAAACATACCAAGGAGTTAATTCTCTGCGTAACATAAAGGCAAGTGACCTTGCTTCCTTTTGCGAGGAGCTGCGTCAGTTTGCCCAGTTGGAAGGACAAGGAAAAAAGCAGCATTTACTTTCCAGTTTGGGTGTAGTAGAGCTCAGCGTTGCGCTGCACTATTACTTCAACACGCCGCAAGATATCCTTGTGTGGGACGTAGGTCATCAGGCTTATTTTCACAAAATCATCACCGGTCGTAAGGAGGCTTTTCGCAAGAACCGCAGCAAAGAGGGCTTATCGGGTTTTACCAATCGCTTAGAAAGTGAATTTGACCCTTTTGGTGCGGGCCATTCTTCTACCGCTCCTTCTGCCATTGCTGGCTTTTGGAAAGCGGCCCAACTGAAAAAAGAAAAAGCGCAATTTATTGCCGTAATTGGGGATGGCGCCTTTACCGGTGGCATGAGCTTCGAAGCCTTGAATTACCTGGGTCAAGAGCAAGCAGATGTGTGGGTTATTCTTAACGATAATGGCCGTAGTATCGATGAAAATGTGGGAGCTTTAAAAGAGTTTGGCCGCTATTCAAGCCTGGCACAAAGTCTAGGTTTTCGGTATTCGGTAGTAGAGAATGCTAATTCCGTGTCCGCGCTTTTAGCCGCTTTCGCAGATGCGCAGGAATTCACTGGACCGAAATTTCTTCACCTTAAGACTGTCCAAGGACAAGGGGCATTAGAAAACCTAAACATAAGAACAAGCATTTCTACATCCGCTAGCCTTAGCTTTCAGGATGTGGTGGAAGAAAGCTTGATGTCGCACTTTCAAAATAATTCTAATCTCGTATTACTCAGTCCGGCTATGCTGGCAGGCGCACAATTGAATAGCTTAAAGCAAGCCTTTCCAGAGCGTGTAATAGATGTCGGTATTGCCGAACAGCACGTGGTAACTATGGCGGCTGCCTTGGCTGCTGGTGGCTTAAAGCCCATCGTTCACCTTTACAGCACCTTTGCCCAAAGAGCAATCGATCAAATAATTCACGATGCTGCCTTACAAAACTTAGCGCCAGTGTTTCTTATCGACCGTGCCGGTTTAGTGGGGGAAGATGGTCCTACTCACCACGGCGTTTTTGATATTAGCCTTTTAAGCGGAATACCAGGTGTTCGCATTGCGGCCCCTTCCGGCAGAAAGTCCTTGGAACAAATGATTTCTTGGTCCTTGCAACAAGAAGAGGCTTGTTTTATTCGCTTTCCGAAAGACGATATCGCGCTTGAAAACGAGAATTTGTGGAAGTCCTACCGTCCTCATTGGTGGCAGAATAAAAAAGAGCGACTGATTGTAAGTACAGGTTCTTTATCTGCGGAAGCACAAAAGGCGGTGCAAAACTTTAGTTTTGGGCATTTGCACGTTCCTATTTTAAAGCCTTTTTCCGACGGCGATATTTTGGAGCAATTACACGATTCGAAACTAATTATCTGCTTGGAAGAAAATGCATACGCTGGCGGCTTGGCTAGCAATTTAGCGCGTCTTAAAGCAGAACATAATTGTCCATGGGAACTAAAAAGCCTATGTATCCCCGATCGTTTTATTGCCCACGCATCTCGCCCTGAGCAGCTCGAAGAACTTGGCTTAGACTCAGCAGGTTTAAAAAACTATTTAGCTACTTTTTCCTAAAATCCGCGCAACATACTTACCCACTACATCAAACTCTAAGTTTATGGGGTCGCCAACTTTAAGATTCTTAAAGCTCGTGTGCTCGTAGGTATAGGGAATTATAGCTACCGAAAACCAGGCATCTGCCGAATCTACCACAGTGAGGCTAACGCCGTTAATGGTAATAGAGCCTTTTTCTACTGTAATATGGTTGGCATTTTTTGGGTATTCGATTTGAAACTCCCAACTCCCATCTTTTTCTACTACTGACTTACAATGGCCCATAGTATCTACATGGCCCTGTACGATATGTCCATCAAAGCGACCATTAGCCGACATGCATCGTTCTAAATTTACTTGATCTCCAATGGCAAGAGAGCCCAGATTGCTGCGCTTTAGGGTTTCTTCGATGGCCGTAACGGTGTATTTATCACCATCAATGGCTACTACCGTTAGGCAAACGCCGTTATGCGCTAAGCTCTGATCAATTTTTAATTCCTCTGTAAAATCACAAGAGAAGCTAAGGTGAAGGTTCGTTCCTTCTGGACGCAAAGACTCTAATTGGCCCATGCTTTCAATTATTCCCGTAAACATATTTTCGATTATCTAAATAAGTGTACAAATCCCGTGGCAACTTGTTCTCTAGAATCGCCTAAACTTTCGGCGGTATAGCTACATACATAATAGTAAACACCATCTGGTGCAGGAGCATTTAGCTGCTGCGATTGCCCTTGCCAACCTGGAGAGAGGAACTCTTCCACACTTTTTGCTTCATACACTAAGCCTCCCCAACGATTGTAAATCTGAATTTCTAAATCTTTTACTTGATCAATTTCGGTCGGTAAAAACTCATCATTAAAGCCGTCATTATTGGGCGTAAATACATTAGGAAAACCAATGGTAAAGCAGCTTTGGATGCAGACTTCACCGCTAAAAAGACTTTCATTGGCAGTGCCGCCAGGGTCATTGCCTGCATCATCTACAGCCGTAATGGCATAGCAACCAAAAATGGGGGAGTCGCTTACAAATTTAATGGTTGAGTCGCCGCTAACCGGAACACTTAAAAAAGGAGTCTCTCCATAGCCGTCGTTTCCGGTGCGGAAGTAAATATTGATGCGCGCCACATCGTTTCCACAATTGCCTAAGTCTTGCAAACGCCAGCTAAAATAAATGGTGTCTGGACAAACATTGCGCAAGCTAAATTGCGGAGTACAAGGGGCAATGGTATCGCGGGCCACATTGCACACCCGTTGACTACGGTTTTTAAGGGGCTGTGGTAAGCTATCGCTTGCGGTGTAGCGGCCAACGCTTTCGGCATAGTAGCAATAAGATTCTCCATTATTGAGCCCAGTATCTCGATAAGCCGGTACAAAACTTTCGGCGATGCTATCATAGTTTCCGCTACCCGTGGGGTTTTCACGATAAATAACAAAACGATTATTTTGCCAAGGGGTATCAAAATCGAAGTTAAGTTGCATCCCGCTATCTACGCCACGTGTTTTTAAAAATACAGAGCTTGCTGGGCTAGAACTGCCAACAAAGTCGCGATTTATGCCAGAATACAAATCTACCGTGTACACGTTAGAGCTGTCGCGCGTATTTAAGCCTTGGTCATTAAATTGTCCATCTACCAAGCCACTTAGTGTAGAAATGAGCACTTTATTTCCGGGGTTTTCGGTGGTGCTTCGCATTAACTCGTATGCATAGGGAGGGGGAAAAATCACACTGTCAAATTCGGGGGGTGCAATCCATTCCACTTCTATTTCTCCAGCGCCAGCATCAGTAACTGCCACATCTACTTTAGTGAGCAGGGGTAAATTTAAAGGAAGAGCGGCGCAAAATTCCTCAGAAGCATAACTCAAAGCCTCGTCTTCGAAATAGGCTACCACCATATAGCAGTACTGCTTGCCTGTTTCCACATTATTGCTGTCTAAATAGGTGGTGAAAGCCGCGCCATTACTAATGGAGTCTATGAACTCATAGCCCGTGTAGGCCGGAACTCCTGTTTCGCAAACAGCTGGCACGAAGCCGTAACTACCTTCGCGACGATAGACTAAATAGCCTTCTGCTTGTGCACAAATACTGGGGTCCCAATTTAATCGTATTGCTCGGCCCTCTGGTCCGGCAGATGGGTTTTTAGGAGCAGGGGCGATTACCGTAATCTCGGTGGTGTATAAGTCTGTAAGGGGAATATCATTAAAGGCAGGCGCGTCTTCTGCTTTAAAAGTAACTTGATACGCTTGTTTACGTACTAAGCTACAGTCGGTGGCCCAGTTGAAAAAACCAGTTACAATGGGCAAGCCGTTTGAGCCAGAAAAGGTAGCGGCAGGGTTGGTAATAAAGGGCCCGCCAAAAGCGGTAAGCGCTACAATGTCATTATCCTCATCGTCTGCCTGTACGGCAAAATTTAGATTATCTCCAGCTTCCACACAAAAAGGACCTACGGGTAATATTTCGGGCGGATTATTGGGACAGTCCTCAATGTCAATCTGTAAATCTCGGGTTACAAAACCAATGCGAACGTAACGCCCTTGGGCATTTTTGCGGTACTCTACTATTTCGAAAGCAAAATTATACTGACCAACATTTTGCGGTACATCCCAATAAAACAGACCGGTGGTC
>CBFHVV010000143.1:2776-4644 GCA_965658965.1 Croceimicrobium sp. | reverse complement strand
CCGCAAGGCTAAAACGTTTTTAATTCCCAAAAAATCTAAATCTATTAGTGCATTCTCTGTATCCTCCTTACTAAAACCACCACATAAAATATGAGGCACGGTATCTACCCCATAATGACTATGCAAGGCGGCACAAATACCCACTGTACCCGGACGTTTCTTTACTACTTTTTGCTCTAAAAGTCCACTTGGTAAACGTTTGTAAACCACTTCTTCACGATGATAAGTGACATTTATAAATGGTGGCTTAAACTCCATTAAAGGATCTATCACCCGGTAAATATCCTCTATTTTTTGTCCTTTTAATGGCGGTAAAATTTCAAATGAAAATAGGGTATCCTTCGCTTTCTCAATATGTTCGGTAATCTTCATTTCGCTAATAATTTAAATTTGGGCGCAACCACTTTTCCGCCTCTTCTACATTAATATTTTTTCGCTTCGCAAAGTCCTCCACCTGACTACGATCTATCTTCCCAACACCAAAGTATTTGCTTTTTGGATGTGCAAAATAATAGCCACTAACCGCCGCAGAAGGAGTCATAGCTAGGCTTTCTGTTAGGTTCATCCCAATTTGCTCTGGCTTCAGGAGCGCGAAAATGCTAAGCTTTTCTAAATGATCAGGGCAAGCAGGGTATCCGGGCGCTGGACGAATACCAGAATATTCTTCTTTAATTAAGGCATCATTGGCCAAGTTTTCATCACGCTTATATCCCCAAACCTCTTTTCTAATTTTTAGGTGTAAAGCTTCAGCTAGAGCCTCAGCCAAACGATCGGCTAGTGCTTTTAAGAGAATGCTATTATAATCATCATGCTCCGCTGCAAAACGCTCTAAATGAGCTTCAATCCCCAGACCCGCAGTTACAGCAAAAGCCCCCACATAATCTTGCAAACCACTTTCTAGGGGCGCAATAAAATCGGCTAAGGCCAAGTTGGGCTGCCCTTTCGCCTTTGTAGTCTGTTGTCTTAAAGTGCGAAATACTACGCTTTCGCTAGATGCGGTTTTAAGAGCAATATCATCATCATTTACACTATTGGCTTCCCAAATTCCATAAACTGCCTTGGCTTGTAACCAATTTTCACGAATAATTTGATCTAACATTTCCTGCGCATCTGCGTAAAGCGAGGAAGCCTCGGCTCCTACAAGCTTATCTTCTAAAATACGCGGAAACTTTCCGTGTAATTGCCAAGTTTGAAAAAAGGGAGTCCAATCAATAAAGTCCCTTAAGCTGGCTAAGTCGATAGCATCCCAGACAAAGGCACCTAGTTTTTGGGGTTTAACAATATCCTCAGCCTTAAACTCAAGTTTCAATTTATTAAGACGCGCAGCTTTTATGTCTAGTAAACTTTTGGCTTCACTGCGATTAAGATAATTCTTGCGTAAGGTTTCGTATTCTGCATTTATCTTTTCTGCGAAAGCGGGGCGCGAAGAATTATTGGCAATACTTTGAGCAATAGGAACACTGCGGCTGGCATCGTTAACATGTACTACAATATTACTATACTCGGGGAAAATCTTAACCGCAGTATGTACCCGAGAGGTGGTGGCACCGCCAATCATTAAGGGAATGTCCATATTCTGTCGCTCCATTTCTTGGGCCACGTAAATCATCTCATCGAGCGAAGGCGTAATTAAGCCACTTAAGCCAATTACATCCACTTCTTCCTCTTTAGCTCTTTTTATTATCTCTTGTAGCGGCACCATTACCCCTAGATCGACAATATCAAAATTATTACAAGCCAATACCACCCCCACAATATTTTTCCCGATATCGTGTACATCGCCTTTCACAGTGGCCAAAAGTATTTTGCCTTTCTTTTGTGCTTTGCCACTAGCTGCAGCTTTTTCTGCTTCAAGGTAGGGCTCTAAG
>CBFHVV010000143.1:0-2766 GCA_965658965.1 Croceimicrobium sp. | reverse complement strand
GCCACCGCCTTTTTCATAACCCGGGCCGACTTTACTACTTGGGGTAAGAACATTTTACCCGCGCCAAAGAGATCCCCAACCACGTTCATCCCATCCATTAAAGGACCTTCTATAAGGCCTAAAGTTTGGGTGAAATTAGGTCTTGCCTCTTCCACATCGCGTTCTATATAATCTACAATTCCTTTAACCAAGGCATGCTCGATTCGTTTCGCTACTGGCGCCTCACGCCAAGTCAAGTCCTTTTCCTTAGACTTAGCCTCCCCCTTTACATTTTCGGCAAAATCTAGCAATCTTTCGGTGGCATCTTCACGGCGATCTAATAAAACATCTTCTACTCGCTCTAAAAGGTCTTTAGGTATTTCTTCATAAACCTCCAACATAGTGGGATTTACGATGCCCATATCCATACCATGCTGAATACCATGGTATAAAAAGGCAGAATGCATCGCTTCGCGTACTCTTTGATTTCCGCGAAAGCTAAAAGACACATTACTAACTCCGCCACTGACTTTTGCTCCGGGCAAGTTTTCCTTGATCCATTGAGTAGCTTCAAAAAAGTCGAGAGCATTACGGCGGTGTTCCTCTATTCCCGTTGCCACTGGAAAAATATTGGGGTCAAAAATGATGTCTTCACCGGGGAATTGCAATTTTTCTTGCAGTAGCTGATAGGAGCGAGCACAAATATTGATACGTCGCTGATAAGTATCAGCCTGCCCCTTTTCATCAAAGGCCATAATAACTACTGCGGCACCATAGCGCTGGCATAATTTAGCTTGTCTTAAAAATTCTTCTTCGCCTGCTTTTAGCGAGATAGAGTTGACAATAGACTTTCCTTGTAGGCACTTCAAACCCGCTTCAATAATTTCCCATTTAGAAGAGTCCACCATTACAGGAATGCGCGCAATATCGGGCTCCGCCGCAATTAGATTAAGATAACGCACCATGGCTTCTTTGCCATCCAACATTCCCTCATCCATGTTTACATCGAGCACTTGTGCGCCACCTTCCACTTGGTCGCGGGCTACTTCTACTGCTTCCTCAAAGCGGTTTTCTTTGATTAATCTTAAAAACTTGCGTGAGCCCGTTACATTAGTTCGTTCTCCAATATTTACGAAGTTGGAAGCTTTGCTAATAGTTAGTGGCTCTAGTCCTGATAGTTTCATAAAGTTAATCTTCCTTAGTTAAATTAGAGGCCTCTGCGAAGGGGTATTGCGCTACCAAGTCGGCGATTGCACGAATATGTTCGGGTGTGGTTCCACAACAACCACCAACAATGTTAACCAAGCCCTGATCGAGATACTCCTTTATAAGACTTGCCATTTCTTCGGGGCCTTGGTCGTATTCGCCAAAAGCATTAGGTAGACCAGCATTAGGGTGAGCACTTATCAGTAGCTCGGATTTTTGCTTTAAGATCTGCACATAAGGCCTAAGCTGATCTGCCCCGAGCGCACAATTAAGGCCAATAGAAAATAAAGGCACATGGCTTAAACTAATTAAAAATGATTCGGTGGTTTGGCCCGAAAGAGTTCTACCGCTAGCGTCGGTAATAGTGCCAGAAACCATTATGGGATATTCCTTCCCCAATTCATCAAAAAGGTCTTGAATAGCAAATAAAGCAGCTTTGGCGTTTAGGGTGTCAAATACGGTTTCTACCAAAAGTGCATCCACTCCTCCTGCGATTAAGGAACGAGCCTGCTCTTTATAATTTGTTACCAATGTGTCAAAATCAATAGCTCTATAACCGGGGTTGTTTACATCTGGTGAAAGGCTTGCCGTTTTATTCGTCGGACCCATACTACCAGCCACAAAACGCGGCTTATTGGGCTCTTTGGCGGTAAACTCATCTGCCACCGAGCGCGCAATACGGGCAGACTCAAAATTTAGTTCGGGCACCAAATCCTCCATGTGATAATCGGCCATGGAAATGCGGGTACTATTAAAGGTATTGGTTTCGACTATATCAGCGCCTGCCGCAAAATACTTGCGGTGAATGTCGGCAATTGCTGCGCCTTGGCTAAGGCTTAATAAGTCATTATTCCCTTTTAAATCGTAAGGGAAATTGGCAAAGCGCTTACCTCGGTAATCGGCCTCTTGAAAATTATAAGCTTGGATCATGGTGCCCATGGCACCATCTAAAATCAGGATACCTTGTGCGGCTATTTCGTAAAGAGTCTTTTCTGGCATTGTACTGAAATTCAGAATTAGTAACCAGAAAGTGCAGAGGGGAAAGGTTTTAACCGATCTTATCTTCCCTTAACAATATTGTTAAGGTGGGAGGTAGCACCCGGCTGTTCCACGGGTTGCTAAGACATCATAGGGCCCATTCCCTCAGTCTTTCTGGATAAGTAGCTACAAATGTAAGTGGCAGCTTTCAATGTTGCAAATGTTAAATAGTGACAAAAATAAATTTGTCGCCTTTTTATTTTTTCTAGCACCCCTCTAGAAAGAAAGTAATTTTAAGCACCTTAAAATTATGAGCGCTCAGTGAATACTCCCATCAATTTTTTACTACTTTTGGCCGCTCAAGTGGAAAAATTTGGCTGATTGCAACCACATAAAAAAATGCTAAACCAGATTAGCATACTGCATTTCAGCCCCATTTTTAAGCCTAAACAAAAAAGCAGTATGTCATATTTATTTACCTCCGAGTCCGTTTCTGAAGGACATCCCGATAAAATTGCCGATCAAATCTCCGATTCCATCATTGACCATTTTTTGGCCTTTGATCCGAATTCTAAAGTTGCTTGTGAAACGCTTGTAACAACG
>CBFHVV010000142.1:0-4834 GCA_965658965.1 Croceimicrobium sp. | reverse complement strand
ATTAAGTCGGGTGAGTTGAAGTAAAGTTTAGTAAGAATAACCAAATATTACTATAATCAAGGTATACTTCAGATTAGTGCACTTAAACCTTTTATCTACTAAAGGATGGTATCGCTTACTAGTGAAGGTTAAATTATCGCAATCACCACTATTTTGATTGTATGGATATAGTAGCTTGGCAGAATGTTTTTGGGATAGATAGGCCTCAGCGGAATACTTAACGCAACTACTTGTGACATAGATTTAACTAAATATTCATACGAGACCCTTTGCGTATTGGTGAGTTACATAAATTTATTGAGTCATTTGAAGTGACCACAAGAAAGTGGTGAAATGTAACTTTTAGATGGAAATTTGTAATTACTATTTTTATCATTCTAATCAATATTAGGGAAAACATATACTTGCTGAACATCCCACCCTACAGTACAGAACTCAACCCCTGAGAGCAGGTCTGATCCACAATCAAGAAGCATAATAAGAATCCAAACCTTTACTTCCATGAAATAACTTAAAATTGACTCCATAAAGCCGTGCTGCAAATAACCCTTGGAACCATAATGTCAATTAGTTCAAACCACCATTATCTCGATAATTTTTATGCGCCTTTTATAGGTTAAATTGGTATTATAGTTTTAAACAACGTGAACTCGACGTAAAAACAGGCCTCAGACCCCTTGTTAATAATGGAGTTCGAACCTACGCAGTGGAACAGTAGCAGGCCATTGCAAGAAGCAGAGACGCGGAAAGCCGCTTTTTAGAAGGGGTATAAATGGATTTTCCAATAAAAGTGAAAATACTTCATCTAGTTCATTTGCTTTAGCCCACTACAGCTACACAATCTAGACTTGTCTTTTCTTTTCATTGAAAATCTGAGGCTATGATTTATAGTCGAACTCACGTTAAATATTAAAAAAGCCTGTCGATCTTTAGATTAACAGGCTTTTTTGTTTGCTATTCCTTTTACAAATGCGATTAGCTAAAACAAACTATTGCTTTGAGGCCAGACTATCTGCAATTAATGGATCGCTGATTTTAAACTTCCCTTTAAACCCATCGTAGTGTTTTAATTCTAATGACTCAGTAGCTGGCCCTAATCCATTTATTATATGATTGATCCCGCCACTCTTGCCAGAAAATGTTGAAATATGATGGACGAGTATACCAGGATTATTAGGCACCTCCATGGCATTTTCTAAGCGGACATTATTGGAAACGGTAGGCTCACCACTAAAAAAACTATAAATGCCTAATCCGTAAGCTTGATGATTTTGCACGCTGTCCCCCACCTTATAGGAGGCATAACCTGGCTTGCCCTCATCGTTCCACAGCTCATTACTGGGCGGGTGATAGGGAATTTCTGATTGATAAAAGTAAGTCCTGCCATGCTCGCCATTCCAAAGCGTTTGGTAGCCTTGAAAATGCTCATTAAACAATCCGTAAATAGTTACATGATCACCACTCACAACCAGTCCATGCTTATTTTTCCCCTCTCTCCATTCTGTTCCTATACCGTGGTCGGCTCGCCATAACCAAAAATGATCGCCAATTACATGATTACTGTTGATGGTGATACAAGCTTCCGCCTGCCCCACAACTGCGCCCCCTACTCTGCAATAGATATCATGCAAAGAGATGGGATTATTAGGGTATTCAGCAGAAGAGCCCTTTGGCCCTATTTCAATGAGGCTAGAAGATAATTCTGGACCCGCATCTACCATAAAGCCAGCCAATTTAACACCGGCAATATCGCTGGTGGCTAAAGCAATTTCACCCTGCTCAGGAATAAGAGTAGGCAAACCCAATCCAAGAATTACGGTATTAGCTTTGGTTACGCTCAGTGTTTCGCTTAAACTGTAAATACCGGGCGTAAGAAGAAGATGCTTACCGGCCGCTAGTGCACTATTAAGGCTCGCGGCATTATCTTTTTCAGGATAGGCAATATGGAAGGAATCGATTGGTATAAGCACTCCCTTTTCGTTTTGATTTAGCCATGAAGGGCCAGAAGTTTCGTGTAAAATACTAGGGACAAATACCGCAAATGTGCCGGATTTGGAATAGCATAAAAAAGGTTTTTCTCTAACTACCGGTGTTTTATCAATTCGGGTGATTGGTTTTTCGGGCCAGTTATCCTCTGGCGAGCCTTCTACGCCAATAAATACTCGGTTCCAATTGCCGCCTTCCCAAGTTCCGATGCTTGAGTTTCTCGTGATCCATTGCTGCCCGGAGGTTAATCCTGCTCTCCCTTCTACCAGTGAATTGGCTAAAACGCCACCGCTCGCCCAGCTACCTTTATCAAAATTAATATCGCCTTGTACATGCATACGTCTATAGGGCGCCGCTTGCGAAACCGCCCAGTAAATCATTTCCCCAGCTTCGGGAATTACTTTAAAATTCTCTGCTCCACGCCAAAACATCGTCGTCACCTTATTAGAGACATTATTACTACTGGTAGAGGCGATTGATTGGACTGCGCCATTAATAATTACATCGGCGGGATTTTTCCCTAATCCTAGTGCCTGAACATAATAGTCTACCGTAACATCTAATTTATAGCTACCTGGCTTAAAAACTAAGGCGTAGCGTTCTGTGCCAAACTCATTAAACTTTTGCTGCTCATGCAATGCTGCGAGAGTCATTTGAATACTATCTTGATCCATAGAATCATCAAATAGCAGAACATTTTTTCCAAAAGGGGAAGCATAAGCAGATGAATCCACAATAGGGGATTCATACTTAATTTGTGAGCATGCGGTAATAGCTAGAAGGACTACTGTCATTAAAATTTTGACCTTAGATCGAAAAGGAAGAATAGACTGCAGCATGAGCAAAAATTTTCTGATTGTAAAGGGTAAAAATGTCAGCCCGATTTACAGTGGACATCAATACCGGGCCGAAAGAAAAATAAGCAATTATATTTTAAATATCTAATTAAGAAGGAATCGTTTATTAAACCGCTTTAAGATTTCGGGGAGCCATTTTCAATAGCCTTATTACCAATTGGTTTTAGTGTATAGAATCGCCAAGCACCTCTACTTCGAAACGCCTACCAAAAGCCCAAGGGAAATCCTTAAGGTTTATATCAACGGCCATTAAACATACCAAATCAACCTCCTCTAGTATCTCCTTTAAGCTAATAGCAGATGGGTCTTCAGCATAATCAATGTCACTATACTTAAGTGCCCGAATGTGGTAATAATAAAAGAGTGGATCGTCAAAAAGACTGTTCGCAAAGCCAGAACTGTAAAGCTGGAAGAAAAAACTATCGGAAACCATTAGCAGTTTTGGTTTTATACCCTTTGTGAAAGTACTAATTGGATAGCCCAATTTTTGTCTCGGCAAGGAATACATGAGATTTAGCGAAGCTTCAATATCATACTCTACTGCATCATGCTTTCTCTTAAAAACGAGAGAGTCAATTTGCATTCGCGGACCTTCAAAACCATAATTTAAGTTCAGGAAACCAGCAACACTATCTAATGCATACTGAGCGCCGAAGGTACTCCAATGGATACCTGAATTAGAGAAGAGAGGAGCCGGGGTACTTTCCTTGGCTGCTAAAAATGCTTTGCGAAAATCTAAGTAAGGGATTTCATATAAGTTTAAATAATAAAGCCAATTTTTATAATTAGTGCTATCTAAATCAGACTCTGGTGGTAAATTATAATCGGATTGAAAATAAGAGGTTTTATCAGGAGCAATTAGTACTAAACTAGCTTTTCCTTGTTTTTCCATGTAATCAGCTAGTTTTTTCAGTTGACTACAACGTTCTTTTATCTGACTAATACTGGTTCTGTTCCCTCCTAAATAGCTATTTATATACTCGGTAGTAATTAAGTTATGGTTAGCAAATTCGCGCACTTCACCATTGGCGAACTCATCAAAAAGAGAATACTTTATTTGATTGGCTAATCTTACGAAAGTGGACCAGAAGCCGAAATTTTGATTGCTGTATTTTTCAAACTGATTTTGCAAATCTCCATTAAACCAATTTTCAACTGAAAGCAGAGGCAAAGGCTCTTCCTTAATTCCGCCTCTTAATTTTTCTAAATTGTGAATGCCAAGCCATTGCTGTAAGAACATATAAGCAGGCAGGAAAATCAATATCGCCTTTAAAATCGCTATGTAGTTTAGCTTCTTCACTAAAATCTAAAGTATATAAAAGGGTTAAAACTGGCCGTACTTAACCAAGCTATGCATAGTATGATTAAGGTAATACTTAAAGCGAATTTCAATACATTCTGCCATCCTTTATAAGACTCAGATAGAGAGGCTTCTTCCCATTTTTTCGCCCTAGGTAAAATTCTTATAAAGGAGAAAAAGATAGCTACTATTAACACAACTACTTGCTGTTTTGACAGACTGAATGCTGTAAAATCAAGCGAACCAAAAAATAATACTCGATAATAATCTAAAACCCTTCCGAAATCTTCAAGCCTAAATATTACCCAGCCTAAGACGCTAATGAAAAAGGTAAAAAGAATAGATATTACAGT
Source organism: Croceimicrobium sp. (assembly GCA_965658965.1). GTDB lineage: Bacteria > Bacteroidota > Bacteroidia > Flavobacteriales > Schleiferiaceae > Croceimicrobium. The sequence continues at coordinate 338 of CBFHVV010000142.1, read as the reverse complement.
CGGCACTCGACTTAACACTCTCAGTAAAAACAGCTTATCCAAGACTAGAAAGATCCCGTGAAAAACACCCCAGGCAATAAAATTCCAGGCCGCGCCATGCCATAAACCAGAAATTAGGAAGACCAGCCACAAGTTTAAATAGTTTCGAAAAAGGCCCTTTTTATTACCCCCAAGAGGGATGTATAAATAATCGCGCATCCAGGCCCCGAGCGTGATATGCCATCTACGCCAGAACTCAGTTATACTTTTAGAAATATAGGGGCTGTTAAAGTTTTCAGGGAAACTAAAACCCATAATCTTACCCAATCCTATCGCCATATCAGAATAGCCAGAAAAGT
>CBFHVV010000141.1:0-4987 GCA_965658965.1 Croceimicrobium sp. | reverse complement strand
CCTGCTGCCACCCAAAAGGCCACTCTAAAATTAAGAAAGAGCGAAAGCAAAATAAGCACGAGGAAAACCCCAATTAGCCCATTTTCAATGAGCAGCGCCTTTCTCTGCTCCAGTAGGTCCGCACGGTTATTAACTATAGTGGCTTCAATATTTTCTTGCTCACTATTAAACTGGCTCACAAAAGCCTTTACGTCTTCGGCCGTGCTAAGAATGTCCTCGCTATCGGTATTGTTAATCAAAACCTTAACCGCAGTTTTACCATTTAAACCTACTCCTGCGGGTTCATCGGCAAATTGTCTTTTCACCTCGGCTAAGTCGCCTAAACGCACAATTTTCCCTTGGGGGTCGGCTTTAATAACCACCTTTAAAAGGTCGGTAGGGTCATAGCTTTTATAGCGAGCCCGAATTAATAACTCTTCTCCTTCTGTCTTAATTTTACCGCCGGTAATGTCCAAATTATTACTGGCTACCGCATTGCTTATGCTATTGAAATCTAGGCCATAGGCACGCATTTTTTCTTGGTTTAAAGCGATTTCAATTTCCTCGCTCGGCAGACCCAAAAGCTCTACTTTACTAATACCATCTACTCTCCGTAATTCGTCCTCTAAATTACGTGCGCTACTTTTTAAACTGCTTAAGCTTAAGCCATCTCCCGTAAGGGCGAAAGTAACGGTTAGGGTAAGGTTTTCGCGTAAAAAAACGGTGATGGGTTCCATGTTTCCCGGAAAGGAGCTAATCTGGTTTACCGCATTTTCTACATCGTCTAAAACCTCCTTGCTATTGGTGTTTCGTTCTACTTCTACTGTAATAGTTGCAAGGTTTTCGCTGCTGCTAGAGGTAAAGCGCTCTATGCCGCTAATGCCTTTAAGGTTTTCCTCAATTTTATTTACCACCCCTTCTTCAATTTCTACAGGAGAAGCACCTGGATAAATGGCGTTAACCACAATAAATCGCTCGGGGAAGAGTGGGAAAAAGGTAGAGTTGAGTTGGCTCCAGGCCACCGCACCGAAAATGATAAAGCCAAAAAGCATGGCATTAACGGTAATTGGGTATTTGATGAAAAATTCTAAAAAACGCTTCATCTCTACTGACTAATAATTTTAACAGGCATCCCTACATAGGCGCCAGCAATGGGTTTCTGAGGAATTAAATCTCCGTTTTTTAATCCGCGCACCACTACTTGCTCGGGGCTTTGATGTAAAATTTCTAGTTCTCGCTCCGCAATTAGAGTATCGTTTATGGTATAAATACTGTTACGCTTGTGTAATAACTTGCGCGCCAAAGCCACGGCATTATCTAAACTCGGTCCGGCAATCGTACCACGTAAATATTGCCCGTCTACCAAGTTTTCACCTTCTAAAAGCACGTAAATATTAAGGCGCTGTGTGCTCGGGTCTAGCTTGGCATTTTTGCGGTAAACTGTGCCTATATACTCTTGCCCGCTTTCGCTAGAACTTAAACGAGCCGTATCGCCAAGGTTTACCAAAGGAGCTTCGCTGCCGCTAAGAGAAGTGAGCATTTCAAACTTCCCTTTGCCCATAAACTCCCCTAATTTTTGCCCAACTCGCACCAATTGCCCCGGCTCTACCAAAGCTTCGGTTAAAGTGCCATCAAAAGGCGCTTTTATCTGGTATTTTGCTAAACGCACTCGGGCGCTTTCGGCATTTTGAAAAGCACTGTAAACCCCTCTTGCACTGAGAAAAAGACGCAGTTTTTCGTTTTCCGTTTGGGGCGGACTGGTCCAAGATCCTCCACTAACCTTTTGCAAATGCTTATACCAAAGGTCAAAGTCAGCGGGGTAGTCAATTTTAATATCGGGAATTACCTGGCCCAAGACATTGGTGTACTGACTTTTTAGGGCCCGGTAGTTGCTTTCAGCCTCGCTATTTTCTAAGTCTAGCAGTATCTCTCCCTTTCGGTAGATGCGTCCTGCATCAAATTTGGTGGCTCCGAGACTTAAAACGCCGTTTACTTCGGCAAAAAGGTCAATTTTTTGCTGCGCTTGCACGGGACCATCTACCTTGATATTTAAAAATACCCTTCCGTTTTTGATCGTATCCACGCGCAGGGCTTTAACCCGACTGATGCTTTTAGGAGTCTCTTTTACGCTACTTTCAGCAAGGCTACTTTTTAGCCAGAAAGCGAGGGCTAGGAGGATAAATCCGCCGATAATGGCCCATTGTCTTTTTTTCATTTTATAGGGAGCTTAGAAAGGTCATTTAAGGCTGCAAAGGTAGAGTTTTATAGAGGCGATTACGATTTAACAAGACCTTGATGATAATTGCATTACCATAATCTATAGAGTTGGCTACCTTTGCTCTAATGAAACCATTTTGGCGCATAGTACGCTATGCTGATCCCTACCGTGGGAAAGTAATTTTGAGCGTTTTCTCAAACCTCTTGGCAACCCTATTTTCGCTGGCTAGTATCGGCTTAGTGGTGCCTGTTTTGCAGATTATTTTTGATAATGCCCCCCGGGCACAGGTAGCTCCTGTTTACGATGGCGATATATTGGGTTATGCCGAAGAGTTTTTGGCTTACGAGATAGGTCTTCGTTTAGAAGCTACCGGACAACAAGAAGCATTACTCTACGTCTGTGCTTTAGTAATCGGGGCTTTTTTCTTTAAAAACGTATTCCGTTATCTAGCCCAATACACTCTGGCCCCCATGCGCAATGGCATTACCCGCGATTTACGGAGGGCCATGCATCAAAAAATATTGGCTTTGCCGATTGGGTATTTTACCGAGCAGCGCAAAGGCGATATCATTTCTCGCATGACGGCCGACTTAAAGGAAATTGAAAATGGGGTACTCGCAACCATCGAAATGTTATTCCGCGAGCCCATTATGATTTTAACCTCTTTGGGGGTTTTAATTTATATGAGTCCGCAGTTAACCATTTTCGTGTTGGTGCTCTTGCCCATTGTTTCTTTACTCATTACCTGGATTGGTAAAAGTCTCAAGCGCTCCAGTATTAAGGCCCAAGAACAGGTAGGTGAAATTTTGTCTTTGGCCGAAGAAGACGTTACCGGCTTAAAAGTAATTAAGGCCTTTACGGCCGAAAAGCAAAAGGGCGATCTTTTTGAAAGGGCAATTGGCAATTATTACTTTTTAATGAATAAAGTACTGCGCAAAAACGACTTGGCCTCGCCCATTAGCGAGTTCATGGGTTCTTTGGTAATGGCTGTAATTATTTGGTACGGTGGCTCTTTAGTTTTAGAAGAAGGGACCTTTACGGCAGAGAAGTTTATCGCTTATGTGCTCTTCTTTTACCAAATTATCCCGCCTAGTAAAAGTTTATCGCGGGCTAGCTATAAAATTCAGCAAGGAAACGCTTCTAGCGAAAGGGTATTGGAGCTTTTAGATGCCGAAAACCCTATTGTTGACCACCCTGAGGCGCAGCCTTTGGCTAAATTCCAAGAGGCGATTGAATTTAAGAATGTTAGCTTTTCATACCAAGAGCATCGTATTTTAAAGGATATCAACCTACGTGTAAAAAAGGGACAGACCGTGGCCTTAGTAGGGCAGAGTGGTGGTGGAAAAACAACCCTTACCAATTTGGTGCCCCGTTTTTATGATGTGAACAGCGGTACTCTCACTATTGATGGCGTGGATATTCGCAAAGTTAGGCTTCACGATTTACGCAGTCAGCTCGGCATTGTAACCCAAGAAACCTTGCTCTTTAATGAAAGCGTAGCTTATAATATTGCCTTAGGAAGGCCCGAGGCCAGCCGCGAAGAGGTTATTGCGGCGGCAAAAATTGCCAATGCCCACAATTTTATTGAAGGCCTGCCCAAAGCTTATGATACCAATATTGGTGATGCCGGTGGCAAACTCAGTGGGGGGCAAAAGCAACGCTTAAGCATTGCTCGTGCGGTACTGAAAAATCCTCCCATTTTAATTTTAGATGAGGCCACTAGTGCCTTAGATACAGAGTCCGAAAAGCTCGTGCAAGATGCTCTTTTCCGTTTAATGGAAAATCGTACTTCCTTGGTAATTGCCCACCGCTTAAGCACCATTCAGCATGCCGATGAAATATTAGTGATTAATGAAGGAGAAATTGCCGAGCAAGGCAATCACCAAGAGCTCTTGGCTAAAAAGGGTATCTACCACAAGTTAGTAGAAATGCAGAGTTTCACATAAATTAATTAAGATGCGTAAAATTGAACATATCGGTATTGCCGTAAAAGACCTTAATGCGGCCAATGAAATTTTTGCAGCCCTTTTCGACGAGGAACACTATAAAGTAGAAGCAGTAGCAAGCGAAGGCGTAAGCACTTCTTTTTTTAAGGTGGGCCCCAATAAAATCGAACTCTTAGAAGGCACGAATCCCGATAGTCCCATTTCTAAATTTATTGAAAAACGCGGCGAAGGCATTCACCATATCGCTTTTGATGTAGAAGATATTGAAGCCGAAATCGCCCGCTTACAAGCCAAAGGTTTTACCGTTTTAAACGAAAACCCCAAAGAAGGCGCCGATGGAAAGGTGGTAGCCTTTTTACATCCAAAATCTAGCAATGGCGTTTTGGTAGAGCTGTGTATGGATAAGAGGGATTAGTATTCAGTACTAAGTACCAAATATTTAGTGGTATTTCGTTACTAATTGAGAGCTTTCGGTATTTTTACCACAAAGCGCGCGGAGGCTTCACAGAGGTCACCAAGATTTTGCGCCATCAATTCCCCGTGTTCTCCGCGGCTCCTTGGCGTTCTCCGTACTTAGTTCTACCACAAAGGATCACGGTGGTTTTTGGTAGTTTGTAGCTTCTCGTGTTTTAATGAGAAAGATGCTGAAACGAGTTCAGCATGACCGTTAAAAAATTTGTTTAGGTCTCCGAAGCCATTAAAAATCCTCAATTTAAGAATGGATCATTTAGATGCCGAAAAGTGCCCATTGCTACCGTCACCCTGAACTTGTTTCAGGGTCTTTTTTTAAGCCTTGATAGTAGTTAGTTGAGATGCTGAAAACTAGTTAGTTGAGATCCACGGT
>CBFHVV010000140.1:0-4991 GCA_965658965.1 Croceimicrobium sp. | reverse complement strand
CACCCTTAAACATTAAGGACGAGGATATTCGCAAAGCCTGTTTAATTATTCGGGAGGCTATGGATCTACTGGATTAATATTTCACGATTTTCTCGCTTAAGCCTCTAACTAAGTTAAGGTAATAAATACCTTTCGGTAGATGCCAAAGAAGACTAATCTCTTCTTCGCAGGAAAAAGAGACTAGCAAAAAAAGCTACTCTGGAAAAACTTTCCCTGGATTTAGAATTCCATTCGGATCAAAGACTTTTTTGATTTCTTTTTGAAGATTTAGCTCCACTTTGTTGAAAACAATATCCATGTAATCTTTCTGCACATAGCCAATACCATGCTCGCCACTTATCGTCCCGCCCAAGTCCTTTACCACCGCAAATAATTCACGAATAGCTCTGGGTAAATCTTCAGCCCAAGCTTTATCGCTCATTTCTTCTTTAAGGATATTTACATGCAGATTACCATCGCCAGCGTGGCCGTAACATACCGACTTAAAACCATATTCTGCGCCCAGATCTTTTACCGATCGTAATAAATTAGCCAACTCAGCCCGCGGCACAACGGTATCTTCTTCCTTATAAATAGAGTGCGATTTTACTGCTTCCCCTACCCTCCGTCGTAAAGTCCAAAGGCTAGCTTTATCCTTTTCATTATCCGCAAACAAAGGTTCGCCCGCATCATATTTCATAACTATTTCCGCTATCGCCTCACAGTCTTGCATTAGGGTTTCGCTGTAATTGCCATCTACCTCTATTAATAAATGCGCTTGAACATTTTCCCCTATCGGTAGCTCCACATTATCTACAAACTTTAGAGCGTAATCAATGGCGTCGCGTTCCATAAACTCCATGCCACTGGGGGTGATGCCAGCTTGGAATATTGCTGAAACTGCTTCACAGGCCTTTTCTGCCGAAGCAAAAGGAACGAGCAAAAGCATATTGTGTTTGGGATAAGGTAATAACCTGAAAGTGGCCTTAGTAATTATTCCTAAGGTTCCTTCACTGCCTACCATCAACTGAGTGAGGTTGTAGCCCGTACTGTTCTTAAGAACTCGAGCCCCAGTATTGATAATGGAACCATCAGCTAAAACTACTTCTAAATCTAAAACATAAGCATTGGTAACGCCGTACTTTACCGCTTTCGGTCCACCTGCGTTTAGCGCTAAATTTCCACCAATAAAGCTACTACCCCAACTACTCGGGTCGGGAGGATAAAAGAGCCCCTTCTCCTTGCAGGCTTCATGAAAAACCTGATTAATAAGTCCCGGCTCTACGGTCGCTTGTAAATTTCTCTCATCTATGGAAATGATGCGATTTAGATTTTCCGTAGACAAGGCGATACCACCAAATAAGGGTAAAGCACCACCACTCAAACCCGTTCTTGCCCCACTTGCCGTTACCGCGATACGGCGTTTATTGCAATAGGCGAGTATGACGGAAACCTCCTCTGCGGAACTAGGCTTTAATACCAGTTGCGGACTAAACTGATAGTCCTCGGTTTCATCGTGACCATATTTTTCAAGGTTCTCTGCATCGCTAAAAATCGCTGTCTCAGGAACTAAGTTCTTAAAATGTTCAAAGTCCTGCGTTTCTATCCTCTGAAAGGCCTTCTGTCTCTTCAAAATATTCTATTTTAGGCGCGCTAAAAATAACGCAATGTTCTATCAATACCGTATTTTCCTTCTCCTTGTTCTCTTTGGTGGCATGGGAGCTCATGCTCAAAAAAAGACTGTAACCGTAGAAGACGTTTGGAAACGTTATAGTTTTTACGCTTCTTCTACTGCTGGCTTAAACAGCATGAATGATGGTGAGCATTTTACTGTTCTTAACTCCGACCAAGCTGGTCCTCGTATTGACAAGTATAGTTATGCTACTGGCGCACTCGTTGAAACTTTAGTATCAGCCGCTAAAATTAAAGAAGCTAGCGGAAAAAGTATCCAATTTGACGATTATCAATTTAATGCCGCTGAAGACAAAGTTCTTCTTGCCACCGCTACAGAATCCATTTACCGCCACTCTTCTCGCAGTTATTATTATGCTTACGATTTAAAAAGTGGAAAATTAGATAGTATTAAGGTGGAAGGCAAGCAGCAACTAGCCGACATGTCCCCCAAAGAAAATAAAGTGGCTTTTGTTTATCAAAACCGTTTGCACATTCAAGATTTAGATTCTGATAAGGACTTGGTGAGTTTTGGTCAAGGCCAAGAAAACGCTCTGATTGCGGGCGCTGTAGACTGGGTTTATGAAGAAGAGTTCAGTTTTCACAAAGGTTTTCAATGGTCACCAGAAGGTCGCTATATCGCCTATTATCAATTTGACGAGAGCGCAGTACCTACTTTTTCTATGGACGTTTATGGTAAAGGACTTTATCCAAATCAAGATGTTTTTAAATACCCAAAAGCAGGCGAAGTAAACTCTAAGGTAACTATTCACATATACGATACTAAAACCGACGAGGACCTTGCGGTAAAAATCCCACAGACCTACGAATACATTCCCAGGATAAAATGGACTAAGGAAGACGATGAATTGGTAGTATTTACCTTAAATCGTCATCAAAATGAATTGGTTCTTTGGGAAGTAGAAGTAGAAAAGGATGAGCTAGAAGTGGAAGAACTTTACCGCGAAAAAGCCGAGGCTTATTTAGAAATAAATGATAATCTCCGCTTTTTAGAAGACGATCAGTTTATTTGGACCAGTGAAAAGGACGGCTACCATCATATTTATTTAATGGACGAAGATGCGAAGTCCGAAAAGCAAATCACCAGTGGTGAATGGGAAGTAACTGAATTTTATGGTTACAGCCCAGAAAGCGAATATCTCTACTATCAAGCAGCCGAAGAAAGCTCGGTGCGCAGAGACGTTTATCGCATTAAGTTGGATGGAACGGCTAAAGAAAAATTGAGCACCCAGCAAGGGTGGAATGATGCCAATTTCAGCGATGGGATGAAGTACTACGTGAATACCTACTCATCTGCCGCAAGGCCGACTTATGAAACTTTACACCGCGCAGACGGAAAAGAGTTAAGAGTGATTACCGCGAATGATCGTTTAGCAGAACGCTTGGAAAAATACGATCTCAGCCCAAAGGAATTTATGGTTTTAGAAACCGAAAACGGCCAAAATTTAAATGCCTGGATGATTAAGCCACAGGATTTTGATGCGGCGAAAAAGTATCCCCTCTTAATGTTTGTTTATGGAGGACCAGGTTCGCAAACGGTAAAGGACCAGTACGATGCTTTCAATCATTTCTGGTATCAAAGTTTAGCCTCTCAAGGCTATATTGTAGTGAGTGTAGACAACCGCGGTACGGGCGCTAAAGGACGTGATTTCCGCACAGTAACCTATCAAGAACTAGGCAAGTACGAAATAGAAGATCAAATTAGCGCTGCAAAGACTTTAGGAGAAAAGAGTTTTGTAGACGCTGACCGCATTGGTATTTGGGGCTGGAGTTATGGAGGATATATGAGCAGCTTAGGTATTACCAAAGGAGCTGATGTTTTTAAGGCTGCCATTGCGGTTGCCCCCGTTACCAACTGGCGCTTTTACGACAATATCTACACTGAACGATATATGCGTACTCCTCAAGAAAATGGTTCTGGGTATGACGAGAACTCACCAATAAACCATGTAGACAAGCTTGAAGGTGCTTACTTTTTAGTGCACGGAACAGCCGATGATAATGTACATGTGCAAAATACCATGCGCATGGTAGAAAGTTTAGTGCAAGCCGACAAGCAGTTCGATTTATTTATCTACCCCGATAAAAATCACGGAATTTATGGCGGCAATACGCGCTTCCACCTCTACCGTAAAATGACCGATTTCTTATTAGAGAATTTGTAATCATAATTTATTGATATTTACCACCCTTTTAATTTCAAACTAAAAACAATTCAAACCTATGGCAAATACCGCCGAACTAAATAAAAAGGAACTTTGGGGCCACCCGATGGGGCTTTACATTTTATTCTTCACGGAAATGTGGGAGCGCTTCTCCTATTATGGAATGCGTGCCATTTTAGTCCTTTATATTATTAGTCCTGCTGTGGGCGATAACCCTGGCTTAGGTTGGGATAGTACCGAAGCCCTTGCACTTTATGGCTGGTATACGATGTTAGTTTATGTGATGTCCATTCCAGGTGGTATTCTCGCGGATAAGTTTATTGGCCAGAAAAAGAGTGTGCTCGTCGGCGGATTAATCCTCTGCGCTGGGCACGGTATTTTAGCGGTAGAGCAAATGTGGGCATTTTACACTGGCCTGATGCTAATTGTTTTAGGTGTGGGTGGCTTGAAGCCCAATATCTCTACTATGGTAGGCGGCCTGTATAAGGCGGGCGATATTAGAAGAGATAAAGGATTTACGATTTTTTATATCGGAATTAACATTGGGGCAGCAGCTGCTTCATTGGCGGTAGGTTATGTAGGCGAGTCTATTGGCTGGCACTATGGATTTGGTATGGCAGGTATTGGTATGCTTTTAGGGCAGGCAGTATATATGGCAGGACAGAAATACCTTACCGGTGTAGGTGATGCGCCCAGTGAAGAGGAAAAAGCTAATGCTGACGACGGTTTAGGTCGTCTCTTCTCTAAAATGTTCCAAGAAACAGTTCCCTTAATTCTCTTCTTAGCGATTGAAGCATTTGGCCTCTACCTCATTTTTGCACATTTCATGGAACTACCAATGGCCTCCATTGGCTACGGCTTACTAACCATGTTCTTAGGTATGGTGGTAGGCTTAATGGCTGTTATTTACAATGAGCTGAACCAAACGGATAAAGACCGCTATGTAGTATTATTACTGTCCTTTATTATTGTAATAGTATTCTGGGGAGCCTTCGAGCAAGCAGGTGGCCTAATGAACATTTACACGCAACAGAAAGTAGACCGTATGGTTGGATCTTTTGAAATCCCTGCCTCGGTGTTTCAAGCTGTGAATGCCATATTTATTATCATCTTCGGTACTATCGTAGCTGGCTTTTGGGCTTGGCGTAAAAGAGG
>CBFHVV010000139.1:0-5024 GCA_965658965.1 Croceimicrobium sp. | reverse complement strand
AATCAAGTAGAGATTTCGGACTTAGAGTCAGGTGCCTATTTAGTAAGAGTGAGTAGTAAAACCGCTACTAAAACTTTGCGCTTAATTATCGAATAGAATTTAATTTCTAGGCTTCTGAATTAGGAGCTTTCAATCCTCTTATTTTTTGCTTTATTCAAAAGGAAATCCCAGTCTACCTCAGTCTGGGATTTTTTTTGGACCAGCAATCTTAGGGGCTTTATATCTGGTTTAGCAAAGAATTATAAAATTAATTGCCATGCCTGTCCCTTTTTTTGAATCGCTTACGTATACCCTATTAGAAACAATAAAACACATAAAAATGAAAAAATTAGTACTTATGGCCTTAATGGCCTTCGGTTTTGGAGCAGTAGCCCAAAACAATCTTACAATTAGCGTATTGGATAGCTCTGGCCTAAACCCAGAACAAGGAGTAGCAGTCTTTTACTATTCCTCTCCTTCTGCTTTTTTTGGAAATGGTTATCAAAATCCTCCAACATTCGGAAATTTTGATAATTACACCTATACGAATACCAATGGTGTTGCCACTTTTTGGATTGGTAATGTTACGGTTAATGACACTGTGTTTTGGGCAACAAGAGACTGTAGCGGAGCTGTGCAATGGGGTACAGGTATTCGTTCGAGCCAAGCTACGGGGATTACTGCCAACTTAAATTTACCCTGCTTGCCTAGTGATTGTGATGTTGAGTTAAGATCATTTTCATTCGCAACAGCAGTAGATACCACTTACATAGTTGAAGCAATTTCATTATTAGAGTTTTCTCAAACTAGCCTATCTCCAGGCATGCCCTCTTTCTTCTCAATTAATGGTGTAACTAGTCCAGGTTTTACTTCATCTAGCTACGATAGTATTTCTTTCAGCAGTTCTAATTATCCAAATGGCGCTTTCGTATGTTATTCCAGAGATACCTTATGCTCTTATACTTGTGATACCATAATTACCCTTAGCGGAGGTGGTTCTGGAGGCGGTACCAATCCTAACCCAACTACTTGTAATGCAGCTTACCAGGTTGACACCCTTAACTCGGGTTTATTCCAAGGGCAATTAATTGTATGGGAAGGTTCTACAAGCAACGGAAATATTATTGGCTATGACTGGGATTTCGGTGATGGAACTGTAGTTAGCGGTCAGTATCCTAGTCATAATTACACTTCAGTAGGAGTTTACAATGTATGTTTAACGATTACTGCGGTAGATAGTACCGGCATGGATACTTGCATTAGTACTTACTGCGATACAATTGGTTTTGATGCTAATGGTAACCTTGTTTACAAAGGCATGACTGGTTTTACTATTAATGTTATCGATCCTGCTACTGTAGGTTTAGAAGATAAGGTATTAGAGAACTCTTTAAGTCTTTTCCCTAACCCTGCAACAGACAAAGCAGAACTTACCTGGGATGCTAGCTTAGGTGTAAATAATGTTGAGGTGTTTAGCATTAGCGGTCAAAAACTGCTCAACTTTAAGCCTAACAGCAATACTGCGGAAATCACAGGTTTACAATCTGGTGCCTACCTAGTAAGAGTAAGTAGCGATAATGCCGCTAAAACTTTACGCTTAATTATTGAATAATTGTTCTTAAGCTAGAAAGCGGTGATGCAATAGTCACCGCTTTCTTACCTTTATGGCGGATGGACAGAATACCAATAAAGATTATTCAAAAGTGTAAAAAGAATGATCGCAAAGCACAGTCTGATTTATATCAGCACTGCTTTGCGTATTTATTGGCTATCTGTTTCCGTTATAAAAAAAACCGTGAAGATGCGGTGGCCTTGCTTAATGAAGGTTTTCTGAAAGTTTTACTGAACCTAAGAGAATACGACGAAAAACGAGACTTCTTTAGCTGGATTGCCAGCATAATGGTAAACAGTGCAATAGATGACTTTCGTAAAAATAAAAGATACAACCAACACACAGATTTTAAAGAGTCCGACGAAGACTTCGAAGAAATTGAATTAGGAAAGGGCTTGGGTTCGGTTATGGATTCCTTAAGCCTCGATGACGTAAAAGAGCTGATTTTTAAATTACCCGAAAAGGAACGACTGGTATTTAGTCTGCATGAATTTGAAGGTTATAAACACGACGAAATAGCGAAAAAAATGGATTGCTCGGAACGCAGCTCTAAACGCTATCTCTCCTCAGCAAAAGAAATTTTAAAAGCAAAACTCATTTCGATGAGTAAGTTAAAAAGAGTAGTATAAATGGCTAATCATTGGAAAAAATTAAGCGATAAATTGGGCTCTTCCGCAGAGGGGCCTAATGATGCTGATTGGGCGGCAATGGAAAGAATGATTGCTGATCAACCTGCTCTTCAAGCTAAAAAATCTTCTGGCCTTCTACTAAAAGCAGCCCTTATTTCATTTGGCTCACTTATCTTAATTGCCACTTTGTGGTTTTTTAATACCGATCACTCAGCTAATTCTCCTGCGCCTGTTTCGCTGCAAAATAATATTGCCACTCCAAATCCTAAGCTTAACAATGCATCTATTGAGGATCAAGTCAGTAAAGAGTCCTTGACCAATAGTACTGAGCAAAAATCTAAAGCTGAGAATATAGAGAAGCAAACGCCTCCAAGCGCGACTTTGGCAAGAAACCCTCAGCAGTCTCAAAGAAGCCAGCCAGCTGCAAAGCAAAAGGAGGAGTATTTCAACAATCTTAAAAGTTCTGATGAAAATACTGTAGTGGCTAAGACAAAGGCATCAGTAAGGAATCAAAGAAACACTAAAAACGCATCTGCCGAGGAGCAAAATAGCCCCGGGTACATTAAGCGCTCGACCAAGGCAGAGAGTGAAACTTCGTTTCAGGAAGCCCTTGCGGAAGATTCAGACGGGAGCTTAATTCCTAAAAGTCCCAGCAAAGCCGAAACTTTAGCCCAGGCTCCTGGCGCCGCGGCTGAAGAGAATGTCGAGAATAAAAATGCTCCAAACCTAGAGGATGACCCTTTAGCCTTGGCGCAAGTTGAAGGTTTTGGCACCGTAGAGGATTCAACAAAATCCCCGACAAATGAACCCGAGCCTACCATCAATAGCAGTGATAGCCCAGCCGAAATTATGTTAGAAGAGCCAGGAAAAGTGGCTTCTCCATCAGCTTCGGAGGAAGATTTTATTAATCCCGCAACAGGCTTTAAACTGCAAAGTCTTAAACTCGCGCTGGGCGGCGCTTCTAATTTTAAAAACCCCATGGGCTATGGCTTTCAAGCAGCTTTAGATTTTCAGTGGAATCGCAATAATTGGTTCTTCCAGAGTGGTCTTAGTCTTAGTCAAGATTACCAGACTTTAGAGTATAAGCTAATTGAAAACCAATTGCTAATCGACAGTAGCTATGCTCTGGATGTTTCTAGTCGCCAAGTTCCCGTTATCACTCGTATTTGGGTAATAGACTCTATTAATGCAGGGCATTATGAAATTGACACGACCTTTCAGACGCTTATTGATACAAATATTGTCCTCAATTTAGACAGTAACGAATACCAAGTTAGTTATCCGAAAACCAAGCAAATTCGCTTTCAATATGCTGAGCTCCCCATTTTATATGGCTACCAAAAACAATTGGGAGCTTGGAATATTTCGCTGGCAGCAGGTATTAGCGTGCAACAAGCGCTGGCAGTTAAGGACGAAAATTATTCGCGCAGTGAATCATTTAGTCTGGCATTTTTGGTGCAGCCATCAATTTCTTATCGAATAAGCCAACAGTGGTCCGTTTTTACGCGTCTACGCTTGCAAGAGCAGGTGGTCGAAAACCGCCTTTTCCAAACCAATCAAAGTCCCTACTCTTGTCAGTTGGGCGTATCCTACCACTGGTAAGATCTGTAGATTAGGATACTCTGCAACGAAAGGTGCTTCGCAAGAGGCACCTTTTTTTGTGGGCGCCCGCGGGCTTTCCTTGCAAAGCCACCGGCTAAAAGTCCCAAGTCGCACAGCTAAAGCGGGGCTTCCTGGGGTCGCCGCGCTTTAGTGGCTCCTAGAAATGCCAACTCACTCGATAATTGCTTTTCAAAAAAAGGTCTTTTAGCCGGCAGGTTTTCCATGCAATCCCTGGCGCGGCTAATTACTCCATTGCCAGTTCCTGCTAGATCGACAAAAAAATATTCAATTAACTATGCATGCATAATAAATTTTACTACTTTTGAAGCAATCCAAAAAAGAAAAACCATGTCAGAAACGCTAACGAAAGATTTCCTCAAAGGAGGCGAGTTTTTAATTCGTCCCGTAGAAATGGATGAAGTGTTCACTCCCGAAGACTTTTCCGAAGAGCAAAGAATGATGGCGCAAGCCACCACCGACTTTATTGAAAAAGAAGTATTGCCACATCGCGAACGCTTTGAAAATAAAGACTATGCTTTTACCGAGGAGATAATGAAAAAAGCAGGCGAGCTTGGTTTATTGGGTATCTCCGTTCCCGAAACTTACGGCGGCCTCGGTATGGATTTTAATACATCTATGCTTGTGTGCGACCGTATTTCTGGTGTTTCTGGTTCGCTTTCTACCGCTTTCGGAGCGCATACCGGTATTGGAACTCTACCTATCTTATTATACGGTAACGAAGATCAGCGTCAGAAATATCTACCTGGTTTGGCATCTGGTGAATTAATGGGGGCTTATTGTTTAACCGAGCCCGGTGCTGGTTCCGACGCAAACTCGGGAAAGACCAAAGCCGTTTTAAGTGAGGATGGTAAAACCTATAAAATTACGGGTCAAAAAATTTGGATTTCTAACGCTGGCTTTGCCGACGTGTTTACAGTTTTCGCACGTATTGAAGACGATCAGTATCTGACTGCTTTTATTGTAGAGAAAGGAAATACTGGCATGAGTTTCGGCGAAGAAGAGAATAAATTAGGCATTCGCGCTAGTTCTACTCGTCAGGTATTCTTTAACGATTGTGAAGTTCCTGCTAGCGCTATGTTAGGCGATCGTAATGGTGGATTTAAAATTGCCATGAACTCTCTTAACTACGGCCGTATTAAATTAGCGGTAGCTTGCATGGATGCTGCCCGTCGGGTAATCAC
>CBFHVV010000138.1:4905-5136 GCA_965658965.1 Croceimicrobium sp. | reverse complement strand
AAAGACTATAAACTCTATTCTCATTTTTCGGGTCAACATAAATTTCAGCATAGTAGAAGGGACGATTCCCAATATTCTCATCTTCAGATATTTTTGACCAATTTTCACCGCCATTTTCACTGCGGTAAAGGGCATTTTTACCTTTTTTCTCTACATAGGCATAAACTCGATTAGGCATCGAGGGTGCAATAGCAATTCCCATTCTGCCTAATTCCCCTTTTGGTAAGCCGC
>CBFHVV010000138.1:0-4895 GCA_965658965.1 Croceimicrobium sp. | reverse complement strand
TTTTTCTTTCCAGCTATCACCGCCATCATAGCTAATAAACAAGCCACTACCAGCACCGCCCGATTTAAAAAACCAGGGATTACGACGATGCTCCCACATATTAACTATCAATTTATTTGGGTTTTGAGGGTCCATCACCATTTCAGCAGCACCGGTGCTTTTGTTGCGATAAAGAATGCGCTCCCAGTTTTCACCACCATCTTTTGTTCTATAAACGCCACGATGTTCTGAGTCGGCCCAAGGATTACCAATTGCCGCAACATATACAATATCAGGATTATTTGGGTTAACCAAGATGCGATGAATATGGCGTGTTGCCTCTAAACCCATTAGGGTCCAAGATTTACCGCCATCTATGGATTTATACAATCCCGCGCCTCCCGTATTAGAATTCCGAGGATTCCCTTCTCCTGTTCCTAGCCAAATGGCATCTGGGTTTTTAGGATCGAGGGCTAAAGCGCCCACACTACTTACCGCTTCATTATTAAATAAACAATCCCAGGAAGTGCCGCCATTAGTACTGTGCCACATCCCGCCAGAAGCGGAACCTATATAAATGTGGTTTTTATCACGTGGATCTACCTGAATCGCCGTTATTCGTCCGCTCATACCCGCTGGACCAATCGCACGAAATTCTAAATCTTGTAATTCCTTTTTAGCAATACTATCTTGGGCAGACAAAGCGCTGCAGCTAATAATTGATAGAACGAATAGTAATTTGCGCATGTTTTTTTAGTGTAAGGTGGGACGAATAGGAAGGGCATTTAAAATGTCGGCTTCTTTATACGATAACTCTTCCCAGCGATCAAGAACCTGTTTTTCTGGGAAATAGTTTAGTGCCATATCCACGAAAATATTCCCATGCTTGGCTTCACTTTCGTAAATCATATAATAGAATTTTGCTAATTGAGGATCTTCAATATGCTCACTTACCATTTTAAAACGCTCAAAACCACGATTCTCCACAATAGAAGCAATTAAGAGACGATCGCGAAAACGCTCTTCAATACCACTATGCATGGTTTTCATAAGTTGTTTTACATATTGGTCTTCCTCCATTTTATGATTGAGCTGCAAACCGCGCTTTTGCATAATTTTGTAGACCAAGCGGAAATGCTCTAATTCCTCAATACCAGTATGGATTAAGTCGTTAATAATTTCGGTGCGATTAGGGTATTTCGCTACCAAACTCATAGCCATGCCGCTTGCTTTTCTTTCTGCATCAGCATGGTCCTTTAAAAAATGGTTAAAATCTTCTAAAACGCATTCAATCCAAGCCTGTGAAGAGGTGGCTTTTAATTCCAAAACATGATTTTCCATAAGTCGCTTTACCGCAAAAATAAGCGCAAATATTGCTTTATTCCTATTTCAAGCACCTTTTCCCTTAAGTTAAGCAGCAAGGCAGTTTTAATAGAATCATACGCTAGGGAGCCAAAGCTTTTTCTTGTCTACAAGCACCAGAGCCGATACCTTTGCCACAAAGCATCAGCATGGCAATTCAAGCACTTAGCGCGCATTATTTTAAGCGCTATCCTAATTTTAAAAGTAAGTATGCTTGCGCAGATGCGCCTCTATCCAACTTGCGCGTTATTATTACCATTCCTCTTTTCAAAGAGCAAGCAGAGTATGTTTTAGAAAGTCTAGAAGACTGTGTAATCCCAGAGCCTGAAGCTTTTGAAGTAATTGGTATTGTCAACCAATCTGACGATGATTTAGAACTTAAGGGCTTTCATCAGAAACAAATCGAGGCTTTGCAGAACCGGGTCCTTAAAAATCGAGTTCCTTTGCGGGTGCTCAGCGCTTTAGATTTAGATCCTAAGCAAGCGGGGGTAGGGCTGGCTAGAAAAATAGTGATGGATGAAGCCTTATCCCGATTATCACAGCTTAATCACGACGGCATAATAGTGGGCTTAGACGGGGACTGCAAGGTTTCTAAAAACTACCTTCAAGTATTACTTCAGGCCGAAAAAAGCAAGCTAAATGCGGCCTCTCTTGCTTTTGAGCATCCATTACAAGGTTTAGAAGAAAAGGAGCAAAAGAATATAGTTGATTATGAAATTTGGCTACGCTATTATTCGCAGGCCTTAAAATGGAGTAAGTTCCCCTTTCACTTTCTCACTATTGGCAGTAGTATGGCGGTTAGAGCTTCTGCCTATGCTAAAATTGGCGGAATGAATCGACGTAAAGCAGGGGAGGATTTTTACTTTTTGCATAAGCTAATGCCCATGCCCAATTTTATTGAAATAAACCAATTAAAGGTATATCCGCAAGCCAGAATAAGCGACCGTGTTCCTTTTGGCACAGGCAGGGCAATGGCGGAAATAGAAGCCGGTAAAAAAGACTTTTCAAAAGTTTATAATTCACACATATTTAATGAGTTGAAATCAATTAATGAGAGTGTTAGTTTAGGTATAGCACATTTGCTAAGATTGAAATTTTGGGAGGCCTTTTTAGCCCAAGAGCCCAAATTCTTGAAATCTTTTGAAGCCTTAACTCTGCGTAGTTCAAAGGAGAGCTTTGCTGCAAATTTTCGCTATTGGTTCGATGGTTTTAAGGTATTGAAGTTTGTTCATTTTCGGGCAACTTATTATCCCGAGGAGTCTGCAAATAGAGCTGTCAATAAATTATTTGCTCGGAATTTAGAAGGTCTGGACTTGCTCAATTTTTTAAAAAGTAATTAAATTGAGGCCGAGATCTTATGAAGTACCGAGCCTTTAAATATCTGATAGCTTACAGTCTGCCTGCCAGTGTCGCCATTTCTTTTACAACTAGCGGTTGGCTTACTTTTATTCCCCTTATTTACGCCTTTGGTTTTATTCCCGGCATAGAGCTTTTAATAAAGTCTGATCCTTGCAATGCGGGGGCCTTGGAAAAGGAAGTACGCAGTAAAGATCGCCTTTACGACTGGCTTTTGTATTTGCTGGTACCGTTGCAGTATCTCTTTTTCTTTTGGTATTTAAGCGTGATTTCTGAAACTACACTTGGCATAGAGTTTTGGGGTAGGAGTGTTGCTATGGGTTTATTGTGCGGGGTTATTGGCATTAATGTAGGGCACGAATTGGGTCACCGACAAACTAAGGTAGAGCAATCCTTGGCGAAGCTTTTGCTTTTTACTAGCCTTTATGGGCATTTCTTTGTGGAGCATAACTTCGGACATCATAAAAACGTTGCTACCTCCGAAGATCCTGCCAGTGCTCGCAAGAACGAAATACTTTATTCATTCTGGATACGCAGCATATTCTTATCCTACTGGGATGCTTGGAAAATTCAGCTGAATTTCAATAAGGCCTTTATGCGTCAAGCGCAGAAGGCCAATCCGAATAGTGCAAAATCAATTTTATGGCTTAGGATTCATTTTATAGAATGGCGTAATGAGATGTTAAATATCCATCTAGCGCAAGCGATACTAATGGGATTAGTTTATTTACTTTTTGGCCTGTGGGCATTACAAGCCTTTTTTATAGCAGCCTTTTTGGGGATTATTCTTTTAGAGACTGTAAACTACATAGAGCATTACGGCTTAAGTAGGGCGAAAATTACAGAACGACGCTATGAAAAAGCGAATCCGCAACATAGCTGGAACTCCGATCATTTAATGGGGAGAATGGTGCTTTTTGAATTAAGCCGACACAGCGATCATCATGCAAATCCACATAAAAAATATCAGCTCTTAGAGCACTTTGACGAAAGTCCACAGCTGCCCACTGGTTATCCCGGCATGATGCTTTTGGCAAGTATACCGCCGCTGTGGTTCCACTTGATGAATAAGAGGATACCTGCTAAGTAATTTATACGCAGGACCTTTTATTACACTAGGGTCTTAAAGCTTCGCGCTGCGCCTGAATTTTAGCATCTTTAATGTAATCGTCATATTCCAATAACTTATCTAAAGTGCCATTAGGGAAAATTTCAATAACTCGGTTGGCGATAGTTTGAGTAAAGGTATGGTCATGAGAGGTAAAGAGTGCACTGCCTTTATACTCCTGTAATGAGTTGTTTAAGGCCTGAATAGACTCTAAATCTAGGTGATTGGTAGGTTCATCTAGTGTTAGAAGATTGGCTTCTTGAAGCATCATGCGTGACATTAAACAGCGCATTTTCTCTCCTCCGGAAAGCACGCGGGCGGATTTAAGCACCTCCTCACCAGTAAAAAGCATTTTGCCTAAAAAGCCCCTTACGTAAACTTCATCCTTGTTTTCTGAATATTCTCTTAACCAATCAATTAAATTATCGTCGGTATCAAAGAAGTGTTCATGCTCATTCGGCAGATAAGCCGTAGTAATGGTTTGACCGTAATTAAAACTTCCCGCTTCAGGCTCACGCTCACCATTTATAATATCAAAAAGAGCGGTTATCGCTAAGCTATTGTCTGCAATCACAGCAATTTTATCACCGCGATTCATTTTAAAGGATAAATCTTTAAATAGCAAGGTGCCATCTTCAGAGTGTGCGGTAAGTCCTTCGACTTCTAAAATTTGATCGCCCGCTTCGCGTCCCTGATTAAAAATAATGGCAGGGTAGCGACGACTTGAAGCCGGCATATTGTCTAAATTGATCTTATCTAAAAGCTTTTTTCGACTGGTAGCCTGCTTACTTTTAGAAGCATTGGCGGCAAAGCGCTGAATAAATTCTTGCAGCTCTTTCCTTTTATCTTCCGCCTTTTTATTGGCCGAAGCTCTTTGGCGCATTGCCAACTGGCTGCTCTCGTACCAAAAAGTATAATTACCTGAGAAGAGTGAAATCTTCTTAAAGTCAATATCAGCAATATGAGTACATACAGTGTCTAAAAAGTGGCGATCGTGTGAAACCACAATCACTGTATTCTTAAAATTGAGTAAGAAATCTTCTAACCATCCAACTGTTTTAAGATCTAAGTCGTTGGTTGGCTCATCGAG
>CBFHVV010000137.1:0-5194 GCA_965658965.1 Croceimicrobium sp. | reverse complement strand
GCCAAACCTTTAGCGGAGAAAACTCGCTCTGAAGCAAATGATAAAGCTCAACTTTTGGAACGAAAAGCGAAAGAGCAAGGTGATAAGTTGATAGATGAAGCAAGAAAAAAGAAAGAAAAATTAATTGAAGATGCGAGAGCGAAAGCCCAGGTTTAGTATTGTTTTTATCCTATTAATATTTGTCGGGAATGGTTTATTCGCACAGCCTGAATTAGGTGAATGCGAGCAGGAAGTTGATGAGGTTGTGTCAACTCAAATACCGCGTGCTCTAAAGGCTTGGAAAGCTAAAAATTACCGCGAGGTAGAACGGTATTTGGAAAAGTGTTTGCGTTTAGATGCAAGCTATGCTCCAGCCTTATATCTTTTAGGAGAATTAAATCTCCGTAAAGGGGACATAAAGAAGGCCAAATTTTTATGGGAAAAACTCCTGGAGGAATGTCCGAATTACAAAGCCGAAATTCCTTATTTATTAGGGATAATTTATTTGGAGTCGGGCGAATATGAAAAAGCAATAAAGTATATCGAAGGCTTTTTAGCAAACCCCGAGCGTGATTTTGGTTTTGATAAAGAAGCAAAAGCAGCCTTAAAAGACGCGAAGCTCAACAAAGAGTTAATGTCTAATCCTATTAGCTTCAATCCCCGACCGGTGCAGCGCATAAGTACCCAGGCAGATGAGTATTTAGCAACGATATCTCCCGATCAAAGGACTATGTTTTTTACACGTCGCAGCAGAAAAGTTAACCGTAAAGATGGCCCGGCAGCTAAATCTCGCTTGGTAGAAGAATTCTGTAAAGCGCAAATTCAAGGCAACGGGGAATTTGAAATTGGGGGTCCAATGCCTAGTCCTTTTAATACAAGTTATAATGAAGGAGGTCCGAGTATTACTGCAGATAATACCGAGTTATACTTTACCGTTTGTGAGAATTTAGATGGTTACAAGAATTGCGATATTTATTTTACCGAGCTAGATGCTTATGGTTATTGGACTACCCCTAAAAGTGTAGGCGATCACATCAATCGTCGTGATAGTTGGGAATCGCAAGCTTCAGTTACAGCCAATGCCGATTTTTTATACTTTACTAGTAATCGAGAAGGAGGCCAAGGAGGTTTAGATATTTACCGCTGTCGCAGATTAGCAGACGGAACTTGGTCGGCGCCGGAAGCCTTGCCCCAAGAAATCAATACGAGCCGTGATGAAAAGAGTCCTTTTATTCACAGTGATAGTAAAACATTATATTTTACTAGTAACGGACACCCAGGGCTTGGCGGTTATGATATTTTCTACGTGCAGTCCAAAGATGATAGTACATGGTATCCTTCGCAAAATATTGGTTATCCTATAAACAGCAAAGAAGATGACTTGGGATTATTTGTGAGTATGGATGGCAGCACGGGCTACTTTTCTTCCAATACGATTCGAGCGAATTCAGGTTGGGATTTATACCAATTTGATTTACCGGAAGAAGCACGCCCAGAAGAGGTATTTTTATTGGCCGGTAGTTTGAAAAAAGAGGAGGGATTAGACTCTGCTAAAATTGAGCTTAAGAATTTACGAACCAAGGAAGTTACCTCTATAAATGTAGATGAAGAAACTGGAAATTTTGCAAGAGTAATTTCTAATGAA
The DNA here is from genome assembly GCA_965658965.1 of Croceimicrobium sp. Classification (GTDB taxonomy): domain Bacteria; phylum Bacteroidota; class Bacteroidia; order Flavobacteriales; family Schleiferiaceae; genus Croceimicrobium. Next base: position 3,570 of record CBFHVV010000137.1, on the reverse strand, counting down.
CAGGCTAGCGATTTCATAGTAAAAGTAGAGAAGAAGGGCGCAGCTTTTAGTTCGCGCTACATTAGTGCAGAGTCACGTTTAAAGGACCCTATTGTTGAGACTACATTGGAGCTTAATAAACTTGAAGTAGGGCGTGAATACACCCTAAATGATATTAACTTTGGTAGTAATTCTGCCGAGCTGCAACCAGCTGCAAAAGCGATTATTGAGGAATTTGTCGATTTTATGAATGACAATAAGAGTGTTAAGGCAGATATTCAAGGACATACGGACAATGTTGGGGATGCAAGGAGTAATGAATTACTTTCTAAACAAAGAGCAAAAGCAGTTTATCAATATGCTTTGTCTTTAGGAATCAAGAGCCAACGATTACAGTGGCATGGTTACGGGGAAACTAAGCCAATCGCATCTAACGACAGTGAAGTAGGCCGTGCTAAAAACCGGCGAACCGTTTTTGTGTTGACTGCTCATTAAAATTTTGGGGCTTTATTTTCTTGGTCAATTTTCTAAAAACTAGCTCTGCTTCTTCCAGCGAGCTGAATTCAAAACTTTTCTTACTGAAGTAAATAGTGCTCCATTTATAGCTTATCAGTAAGTAGTATTCTCCTGAGCTTTTGGCGAAAAGACTAATTGTTTTTAAACCCTTTTGCCTCCGCAATATTAATTTATAGCCTCGCAGCTTAGCCATACAGTTATAAAATTTAGGCCACAAAAAAAGCCGCTACAAATGAGCGGCTTTATTATTAACTGTATGTGAAGCTTATCTTCTCAATTCTTTAATACGTGCTGCTTTACCAGTCAGCTCTCTTTGATAGAAGATACGTGCACGACGCACTTTACCTTTCTTGTTGATTTCTACTTTCTCTAAAGCAGGCATGTTTACTGGAAAGATACGTTCTACTCCAATACTTCCACTCATCTTACGAATAGTAAAAGTTTCTGTGCTGCCACTTCCACGACGTTGCAATACTACTCCGCGGAAAAACTGGGTACGCTCTTTTGCGCCCTCTGTAATTTTGTAATAAACGGTGATGGTATCACCCGCTGCGAATTCAGGAAATTCTTTAACTTCTACGTATTGTTCCTGAACATACTTAACTAAATCCATAGTTTCAGTAATTGATTAATTATATACGGCCAACATTCACATCCTTTGCCAGAGGTTGACAATACAAACTTAGGCTGCCCTAAGAGGCGGCAATATTACGACAAAATATTAGTGCTACAAAGCATCTTCATCTAAAAGATCTGGTCTTTTTGCTTTAGTGATTTCCAGAGCTTTAGCCTCACGCCAAGCTTCAATTTTAGGGAAATCTCCGGTAAGTAAAATCGGCGGCACGGACCAGCCATTAATTTCTGAAGGTCGGGTATAAACAGGTGGTGCTAATAAGCCATCTTGAAATGAGTCATATAAGGCCGAAGATTCATCGTTTAAAACTCCTGGAATCAGCCGAATAATTGCATCACTAACTACTGCCGCTGCAAGCTCTCCACCGCTTAGAACGAAGCTACCTATTGAAATTTCACGCGTAATTATATGGTCTCGTATTCTTTGATCAACTCCTTTGTAATGGCCGCAGAGAATAATGATGTTTTCTTTGAGTGAAAGTCGATTGGCTATTTTTTGATCAAAGAGCTCTCCGTCTGGCGTCATATAAATGAGCTCATCGTAATTTCGCTCAGCCTGTAAATTTTTGATGCAATTTAAAATAGGCTCTACCATCATTACCATACCGGCACCACCACCAAATTGATAGTCGTCAATTTGGCTGTGCTTTCCTAATCCATACTCTTTTAAGTTGTGGACTTTAACTACCACTCGACCTTTATCTTGTGCTCTTTGTAAGATGGAATGGGAGAAAGGGCTTTCTAACAGTTTGGGTAAAGCTGTGATTATATCTATACGCATCCTGCAAAAGTAAAGAGGCTAAGCCCATTTCTGAACTTAGCCTCTTAAATTTATTTTTGAAATATCCCTACTGCTCTTTTTTAAAACCTAGAGCGGCAGAATTAATACAATAGCGTTTACCAGTTTCGGTTGGACCATCATCAAATACATGACCAAGGTGACCACCGCAGCTAGCGCATAAAATTTCGGTGCGCACCATTCCATGGCTACGATCCTCTCTTTCAATTAAGGCATCATTATCCGCAGCCTTATCAAAACTGGGCCAACCGCAATGCGATTCAAATTTCGCTTCACTATCAAATAATACGGCCTCACAGGCAGCGCATTTGTAATCACCATCTTCGAAATGCATGGTATATTCTCCAGTAAAAGGCCTTTCTGTACCCGCTTCTCTCAATACATTATATTGCAGTGGACTTAATTCTTTTTTCCACTCTGCATCGGTTTTTTGTACTTTCATAGCTGATGACTTGGTAGGATTTGTATTCTCTTTTTCTTGTGCATTGCAGGCAGAAATACCTATAACTGCCATTAAAATTAAACTGATTGTCTTTTTCATATCTACTTATTTAACATTAGATACGCTCAAAGAGTTCTCTTAGATCTTAAAGAAATCATAAATCGCCTGCTGCAGAGCACTATCCATAAGTATACGTCGGTGCCCTAAGCCTTTACTTACAATTAGTTTGGACTTTTTCCACTTTTCATGCAAGTGCTTGGCATTTTGGATGGGTACATCCTGATCATCTTCATCGTGGATAATTAAACCTAAAGGGTTATGATATTGACAAAGATAATCACTGGAGCTTTCTTTGGCGCTAATGCCGAAACGCTTTTCTATGCTTTGGATGATGTTTTCAGTCACGGCCTCATTCATTTTTAAATTGTCGCTAAAGTCAGAAATTACATTTCTTACATTAGCTGGCGAGCCCATAAGCACCAACTTTTCATACTGTGCTTTTCGGTTTAGGTTATTAAACAAGGCCATGCCACCTAAAGAATGGCCAATAGCATTATAAAAAGGTCCAAAGCGCAAATCTGCCTCCTCTAAGGCATCTACAAAATCTAGCATATTTGTTTCTATGCCAAGGTTGTCTCCATGTCCTGGCGCTTCTAGGGAAACCACGTGAAAACCTAAATTATTTAAACCTTCCATAATTTGAAAGAACTGACTGGCACGACCGCTCCAGCCATGGATGAGGATGATTTTTTCACCCGGGCCAACTAATTCAAAGGCGGTAAAATCTTTAGCGTTTTTAGTGAGTAAATCGTGTCTTTCCGCTTTATTTCGAATAGCTTGCTCTCTTTTAGGAACTGGAAATTTAATAGGTTTGAAAAATAGTTTTAGGGCAAATTTAGTGGCCAAGCTGCTGGATAAGGCGCTTAGAACTTTACCTGGAATGGTAATATATTTTGGCAAGTGAAAACTTGGGACAACTTCCGGTTTCAATCAATTGTTTTTAGCCTGGCAAAATTGCAAATAGAATACAGTAACCACAAGTTATTTCGCAATTAGCTTAGCAATGGTTTTTCGTCGAATTATGCTGGTAAAATAGGTGCTCATTTACTCTATGTTGCTTAAAATGAGATTGAACAAAATACCAAATAGGCGCTTATTATCTTAAATTGCAGCTATGAAAAGATTCTTACTATTATTTAGC
>CBFHVV010000136.1:0-5235 GCA_965658965.1 Croceimicrobium sp. | reverse complement strand
CCGCTTTACTCACGCCTTTTGCTCGCTTTAGAAACAGCGATTTCAATTAAGACAACTATTAAGGTGATTCATATTGACCTTTGTTCTATGTCTTGGGAATCTACTTTACTAAGCCAGTGGCCTAAGAACGTGAGATTGAGTATAAATTATAGCCTCAGATTTTCACTTTTATGGGAAAAATTTGTAAACCTCTCCTTAAAAGCGCTTTTTTTACGCCTTAGCCGTTCACAATGGCCTGATATTGCTTCATCGCTTTGGCTTAATACACAATATTTGCTCATGATTCTTAATTAAACCATTGAAGTCTATTTGCCAGAAAACTATCTTATGGCCCCACTTTCTATAGTAGCCTATTGCATACCTTTTAATGAGATGTTCCGCTCGTGGATTTAAAGTTAAAAGCCATTTTGCGAAGTCTGAAGATGTTGCATTTTCTAAGCTCTTGTTGAGTATTTTTCTAGAGATATAGCTAGTTAGAAGCGGTTTGTAAGGTTGAAAAGCGACTTCTGAAGACGGCATTATGAATTTATCACAGCTATGGCATTTGCCAAATTTTGGATTGTCTTTCAGAGGAGCATACTTACCATCATGATTGCTTTTACCGCAAGGACATAAAGACGCTAATTGCGCTCTATTTTGTGGGAATTTCAGTTTTTGACTCATGACTGTAATGATGTAAATGACGCAGAATTAGGAAATTCTCCTTTAGCATTGAAGTATATTCCGTCTTGTTTTTTCACCTTGGAGAATCCACACTCCTCCATGCTCCGATTGAATTTTTTCACGGTCTTTATTCCAGTAAAGCCATTTTGGTGACAGTAGGCGCGATAAAAGTCATAAAGCTGTTTTCCGTTTTGATTATGATTTTGTGTTTTAATTACAGAGCAATCGTCAATAAATGAGCGGCTGCTATTTGCTTCACTTTTGACCTCCTGTAAAAGCGCTTCAGCTTCTGATGAACGGGTGAAGTCTTTATTTTCAAGCAGTCTTTTTAAAGCCTCAATAATTAGGTTTAAAACTCCTGGTAGCTCTTCGGCTATTATTTTTTCGGCAAGATTTAGATCCTGTTTCTCTCTTGCGAGACTGTTTTTGAAAGGAATAATTATCACTCGTCTTAACAAGCCATCTGTACCCTCACTAAAATTAGGTATGACATTAGTGTTTATAATGATCTGTGGGTGATCAGAAACGACTACTGGATTTTTATACTTCAACTCTCCAGATGTAGGTTCTTTCGAAACTAATTGCTTAAAAATTCCGGCGTTCATTTTCCCGCCGCTGTCTGAGCTGAAATTTAACAGCTTTCCTTGAACCTGCACTCGATGACTTCCTTTAGGGTCGGTTAGATCAGTTAAACTATAATAACCTATGTTTTCATCACCAAGCAAAGCTGACACGATATCGAAAATCACAGACTTCCCATTTCCGCCGTTTCCATAGAAAAAAAAGGCTTTTTCTAGTTTTAAAACTGAAGCAGGTATGAAGGCTGAAGCGATGCTTTCCAATACCAGCATGCGGGTCTCTTTTTGTGGTTGAGTTTCTTTTAGAAACTTTTCAAACCTAGGTGCTTTTGCATCTGGATCATAAGGATAATCCAGGTAATGGGTAAGTAAAAAGTCTGGGTTTTGAGGAAGAAGTCTAGGTGTTGAGTAAGAAAAGTCTAGTACTCCATTTTGTAGGTTTATCTGAGTTGTAGATTGGCTCTTATTAGCATCGACGATGCCAGTAGAAACGAGTTGTTGTAAAAGCTCTTTTAAAAAAGCGTGATATTTTGCTCTGGAAGTAGGTACCCAGTAGTTTAAAGCTGCTTCTCTGAGAAAAAGAAATAGAGGGGTTTCGCTTAGCACGGCCCAGTATTTAGAGTCATAAACGCGTAGCTGTCCAGAGAAATTCTTTAAAATATGGCCGCAATCTTTTACAATAAACTCTGCTGTTTGGACGATGTACTCAACTATAACAGTGTTCTTTGCTTTACTTTTTACGTTAATGCGTGAGTTTGAAAGGGCAAGTACTAAAATCTCTGCTAATTGATCGCGGCTTTGTATGCTACTATTTATTTTCATTGCCACGAGATTTTAAGTTGTTTAAAAACTCATTAAATTCCTCTTGGTGGAAGTAGCTGCGATTTCCAATCTTAGCGGGCTGAGGTAAATGTCCTTTATTTACCCAGTCGTGCAAAGTAACAAGACTGATTTGAAGTTCTTCGGCAGCTTCCTGCCGGGTGATAAGGACTTTGTCCTGCTTAGGGCTGTTAGTTTTAAATGATTGAAGTAGTTCTGAAACGACTAATCGGATCTTCTCTTCTAACTCATCGGGGTTAATTACATTAATTGATTTACTCATTTGAATTCGCTTTTAAGTTCAAGGCAAAGAGATCACAAATGAGAGAGCGTTTTTTGAGGTTTTGAGGAAACCTCGAAGACCTCAAACTTTTAAGTTAGGGTGGTCTTTAAGGTCGTCCTCACCATAACGAGCAAAATTTTTAACGAAAACGCTTTTTGCCGGCTTAACGCTAAGTGGCCAATATTCTTCTGAGCATTTGTAGAAATCAATCAAATTGGTTCTTGAGAGATGTTTATGATAGAGTACTCTTAAAAACGCACGAAGTGTATTTTTATCAATGTTTACTACGCTTTCAGGATGGTCTTTTGAAATAGCCTTTGAAATATCTAACCCGAACCAGCTCATACAAATAGATTGTAGTTCACTTTTCCCTAGGTAGGGGTTAAAGCCACGCTGACCACTTTTTGGATTTCTACTTGCTAACCTCAAAAGGTCTCCTCGAAATTTGTCCAGATCAACTTTACTCTCTAGGTCTATTATCCCGTTTCTTGAGGTGCTCCTTTGATTTTTGAGGTCTTCAATTAAAAAGGTTGGAGGCTCATTACTCACTTTATCGACTATTAACGCATGAGCATGGGTCCAAAAGGTATTGCATTTCGCCTCTGATAGAAGCCTTTGGTGTTTTTTAGACTGAATCAAAAGTTTGAGGTGACTCAGTGTGAAGTTCCAAAACTTCTGATGATTGGATTCTGATAGAAAGTCCTTGCTTTTGGCGATATGATAATCAAGTAGTTGTATTATTTGAGCACTCAAGAGCTTCTTTGCTTTATAGATTAGTGCTTGTGCTGTTAAATAAGGGTGAGCAATCATTCCTAGAATAATACTGTCTAAATCAATATTTTGATTTCCGCCGACCTGTGCCTGTTTGTTGTCGCTTTTGGCTTCGGCTAGAAATTTTTCAGCAACTAACTGAGGTAAATTAAAAAAGTAGTCTACCTTTTTTAGCTGTTCATAAGGAATGTCCTTATTCTCTTCAGCGCGTTCCTCTAAAAATAGTTTTAGGTTTACGTCAAACTGATTGATTGAATATTCTTCGTCTTTTCGAGAGACATAGGCTAGAACGAAGAAGTCATTTGGAGCGGCAACGATAATTGGTTTCATGTCAAGTTTATTAGCTATTAAGTTAATTTAAGAAAAGTAATTACAATTAGAGTTCAAAGATTTGCTCAGATCGCGTCACCTGAAGAGGAAACCTAAGATACAATAGTAAGCTTAGGCCTCATCTAAGTTCGAATAGGTAAAGTGATCTAAAAATGAGAGTGATTTGAGACGAGTAGAAACAAAAAACCCTGTAAATGTTTGGTTTACAGGGTTTTTAAATTTATGTTGGCGGTCTGGGAGAGATTGCAGACTTTTTAAAGTCATGATATGGGCATAGTAGCCACCCCCACTGGAAGATTTTTCAAGTAAGGTGGTGTCATAAAGAGCAGACTGGTTAAGATTGTTACTAAGGTGTGTGAAAAAGTTGTCGGCTTGCTTATCCGAGACTAGCTTTTTGCCAAAAATATAGGCATAGGTATCAATACATTTTTCTCTTAGGGTGTAAACCGCTTTATTAGCTTGTTGATTAGAAAAGATAGGTTCTTGAATATTTAAACTGTCTGGAGGGCTAAGTTTTGCGAGGCTTCTGTTCAAGGGAAAGATAGGTCCGGGGCCGGTTAAAACTATCTTCGCTACTCTATCGGGGTTTTTAGCGGCAAAGAGTATGGCCAATACACTACCCCAAGATTGCCCGATTAAAATCACTTTCTCAGCTTCCAATTTTTTTACGATTTCTTCAAGATCGGAACAATGGCGCGCTGCCGTATATTCTTCAATATTTTCTAACCTGGAGGAACGACCACTGCCAATTTGATCATAAGCGTAAATAGAAAAGGCTTCTTCCGTAAAGGGCTTTAACATGCTTAAGGTTCCATCAGAAATAGCCCCTCCTGGACCGCCGTGGATGTAGAGAATGGGATAGTTCTTGGCAGCCCCTTGGGCAGATAGGCGATGGTAAGCAATTTTGGTTCCGCTAGCGAGATTCCAGTATTGGGTATTGGGAATTTCTTGGTAGGGACTTAGTCCATAATTACGTGGGTACAATAAGTAAAATAAGAAACCAAAGCTGCCAAGGACGAGTAAATAGGCACCAATGGAAATTATTCTTTTCTTCATCTAAGTAATAGGCTTTAAGAGAGGTGAAATTCTTCTGGATTTGTTTGTTAGCATTAGTACCAGCCCATTAAACGCATAAAGGTAATTTATAGTAGTAACGTTTTAGCTATACGCGCTGTCCCGTGGGGCATTGCATATAGGCTCTGTTGCAAGTAATTATTCATTTATTTGCCTTTCATTTTGACACAAAAGGAAACATAAAAGTCAAGGCTTACAAGCAAATAAAACCTGCCTTTTCGTAGATCCTAAGTGCGGCCGAGTGATCTCCTCATTCTTCAGAGCTTCTCGGTCTTACTAAGGTTCTACATCAATTCAGTTTTCATTTTCTTGAAGGCCGATCCGCTTCCCCTGCCGCGCTTTAATTAAACAATCATAGGCGCATCTCTCAGGTGAAAATAGGTCAAAAAATTCGATCTTCGCCTTGTGGTGATTCGCCAAGAAGCTAAAGCTCGCTTTATCGCGTGTCAAGAATCAAGACTAGAGCGTTTTCATTTTAGTCCAATTTTCGTCCAGCAATTCCCTGTTTCATTCGTTTTTAAAAAACTTTTTCAGGGAAAGCTACACTAGCCTTTATTAATAGATCAGCGCTTTGGTTTTTACAATCTTAGTAACACCCAACAATCTCCGCAATGCTGGTAATTATTTGCAAGGAAAAGATATATTGCAGTAGCAATATCGCTACTAAAGAAGCCCGGGGGTATTTCTTTTAGTAGGCTAAGCCTTTATAGGGAAAAA
>CBFHVV010000135.1:0-5270 GCA_965658965.1 Croceimicrobium sp. | reverse complement strand
AGATAATCCTGGGATACTTCACTTCATCGAGAATTACCGCTTTAAAAACCAACACATTAAAAAAGATGTCATGGGTAGCTATTTTTGAAGCGTAACGGAAAAAAATTTGTAGCAAAGGCGGTTTGGCTAGTACCATATTTCCACGCCTCAGGTGGGCAGGCGATAAGCCTCCATGCGATCGGCTATGCATCGCTGCAAGCGAGACAGCCAGCATGACAGGGCTATGTTTTTTTCTCTTAAAATATTATACTTTAAACAGGCCGACAAGCCCGTTTGAACATTAACCCGTGATGTCACCCTGAGAGCCGAGTTTTAGGCTCTAAAACCAAGAAGATTTGATGACATTTAGCCTAAAAAAAGCAAACGAAGCTGAACAATAAGTCATACCCCTAATCGCAATTAGTAGGTCATCCGGCATCAATTACGAACGCCAAAAATTAAAATCAAAGGTCTAGTGAGTTGGGTTGCGACTGAAAGAAGCTCGCCCACCGAACTTACCTTTTATGAAAGATTTTGATTAAGGAATTGGAGCCATGACTTTTTTGGTCAAGCAAGGAACGGACGTAGAAATATCTTGAAATGCTTTACTCCATCGGGAATTACTGCTTTGAAATACAGCATGTAAAGAAAGATGTCATGGGTAGTGACTCTGACGATTGGAATAATTGTATCGAAGGGTGAGTGAATTTGAAAACGAATCTACATTACAGCCTTAATCGAACCTCCTTTCCCGTTCCCATTTATAATCCCGAACCCCTTATTCTAAAACCCGAACGCCCAGCCTACCGTTCTGCGCTTCATTTGCATCGTAAATCAGATTAAAACTAAAAAACAATCACGATGATGATTAATAAGATGAAAGCAATTATTGCCACAGGTTACGGGTCTCCATCCGTTTTTCAATTGCAAAATATAAACCAGCCTGCCATTAAACCCAATGAGGTTTTGGTGAAAATCAATAACACCACCGTAACCCAAGCGGACGCCATGATGCGCACCGGTAAACCCTACATAGGGCGTTTGATGCTTGGTTTGTTCAAACCTAAAATTCAGATTTGGGGAACCAGCTTTTCAGGTACAATTGAAACCGTGGGCTCCGATGTTACCAGTTTCAAACCTGGCCAGAGAGTATTTGGTGAGAACGTTGAATCTTTTGGGGCTTATGCCGAATATATTACCGTGCCCGCAGAAGGAACGGTAATGCAGCTGCCTGAAAACATCAGCTTTGAAGATGCAGCCGGAATGGGAGACGGCCCTGTAACCTCCCTGAATTTTCTCCGCAATGTAAGTGGAGGAATAAAACCTGGTCAAAAAGTTTTGATAAACGGGGCTTCGGGAGCTTTAGGCACGGCTGCTGTGCAGTTAGCCAAACAGTTTGGCGCAGAGGTAACAGGTGTTTGCAGCAACCGAAACATAGGCTTGGTAAAGTCACTTGGGGCAGACCACGTTATTGATTACACCAAACAGGATTTCACGGAAAGTGGCCAAACCTATGATGTAATTTACGATACTGTGGGCAAAAGAAGTTTTAAAGACTGTAAACGCGTGCTTGCCCAAAATGGCAAGTATTTATCGCCTGTTCTCAATTTTAAGCTTTTGCTACAAATGATGTGGACCTCAGCTTTCTCTTCCAAAAAAGCAAAGTTTGCCGCTACCGGTATGCTCAAGTCTCCTGAAATAAAGGCGATGTTGGCAGAACTCATTGACATCACTGGTGAAGGCCGCTTAAAAACTATCATCGATAGACAGTACCCTTTGGAGAAAGTTTCAGAAGCCCACACTTATGTGAGTGCGGGTCACAAAAAAGGTAATGTGGTAATCGCCATTCGCTAATCCATTTTCAATCTTAAAACAAACAAAAATGAAATCACTTAAAACCACCGCCCGATGGACCGGGCTCGGATATTTAGTCATTTTTATCTCTGGCCTTTTCGCCAACTTTTACACGCTTGAAGGCATGATGGTAGATGGCAACGCAAAGCTTACCGCTCAAAACATTGTGGCACAAACCAATCTTTTTCAGCTAGGTGTAGCCTCATTCTGCATTATGATTCTGGTGGATATTCTTTTAGCCTTCCCGCTTTACCGCTTGCTTAAAGTTACCAGCGAAAAGTGTGCAAAAATTTCAGCCCTAATTCGTGTGGCAAACGGGTTGGTTTTTATAGTGGCACTGGTTTATCTATTTAAGATTATCCCCTTGGCGGAAGATGGTGCCACAACCCTAGAGGGCAGTGTTTTAGAACTTTTAGCCGATTTTAATACCATGTGGAATGTGGGTCTTCTATTCTTTGGAGTTCACCTTCTGCTGCTCGGTTGGCTAATTGTAAAATCAATGCATTTCCCGAGCCTCATCGGCCTTCTAATTCAAATTGCCGGCATCTCCTATCTCACAGATAGTAGTGCCCAGCTCTTGCTGCCTAACTATAAGGATTACCAGGCTTTATTTGAAATGTTAGTGATTGGTGGCGGAGTGATTGGAGAGTTTTCGCTTACGCTTTGGTTAGTGGTCAAAGGGGTTCAAAAAAACAAATATTATCCTCGCCTGCAAACAGCTTAAGTGGATAAACATTAGGCAATTTATAAGGTGTCCATTCTAATATTAGGGTGGACAATTTTTTTCAAACCCAAACAATCATCATGTAATCCCGCACCTCTTTCTTAATAATCCGAACTCCCCACCAACGTGCTGCCGGTAGCTTTGCCAGCAAATAAATACACAAAACGGTCCTAACCAATCTTAAAATTCTAAAACCATGAAAAGCACCAAAAGCATTTCCCAAAGAAAGTACGCGCTGATAGCTGGTATCTCACTACTACTAATGGCAGTTGTGGCCGGCCTCAGTTATGGCTACCTGCACGGAAACCTGGTAGTAGCCGATGATGCCCAGGCTACCCTTGAGAACCTGAAAACCTCCACAGGCCTTTTTTACACTGAGATTTTCGGATGGACGCTGATCTTCCTGTTGGATGGTCTGGTGGCCTGGTCGCTGTATCACTTCTTTAAAAAATCCAATAAGGGCCTCGCATTTTTAAGTTCTTTTTTAAGGGTAATCTACACCGCTTTTTTAGGAATGGCCATTTACAATCTTCCACAGGTGATGACTGTTATCAATGACCAATTAGAACCAATGGGAATGAATAATGGAATTGCTCAGGTGATGCACCACCTCAACTCCTTTGAAGATATCTGGTCTAAAAGCCTTATCATTTTTGGCTTTCACCTGACACTTCTTGGGTTTCTCGCTTTCAAAGCGGATTACGTTCCAAAAACTTGGGGAGTGCTTCTGGTCATTGCCGGATTTAGTTATTCCTATCTCCACGGCATGTATACCTTCTTTCCTCAAATTAAGGAGCACCTGATTTTCATAGAGTCGATACTCAGTATTCCCATGATTGTTGGTGAAGTGGGCTTTGCCATTTGGTTAGTAGTAAAAGGTGGGAAATTGAAAACCATCAAGAGCGCTGTAGTTTAAATCGCTTAAACGCTAAACATCTCATACACCCGTCAGGAAGAAACAGTTTCCTGGCGGGTTTTTCATTTTGTAGCACTGCCCCTGCCAAGCAAAAAGGTACCTGAATATAATCTCGAACCTACCTCTTTGAATTCCGGACTTTTAGGCTGACGCTTTCCGTCACTTTTGCCTCATCAAATTATTAAACAGATAGTTACGATGAGACCACTAGTAATAGAACAAACAAAAACAAATGCATTAACCCAGTTGAACGAGGCCTTTTCACATACTCGCTTAATTCTGTTTCTTGGCCTATTATTCATTTTTCTTTTGAGCAACTGTTCAGGCTACAACAATGCTGTGGCTTGGCCAGAGGCCGAAAGCGAAAACGAAGTTATTACGGCTCAAAGCATACCTTTTCATAGGGTAGGCAAGTTGCTCCTAATTAAGGGAGCGATTCAAGGTGTTACAGGATACTTCATTTTTGACACCGGTGCTCCAGGACTGGTCTTAAATAACCAGCATTTTAAAAACTTTAGCATAGACCCCACTCGACAGGTTACCGGTGTAAATGGCCAAATTCACAATGCTAGGATATTGTACGTAAAAAGCCTCAAGTTTGGTGCAGTAGCCTTTAAAAAACAAAGGGCTGATGTGATTAACCTTAGCCATATTGAAAAAAAGAGAAATGTAAAAATCTTGGGGCTTCTTGGTGTGAATCTATTCAGAGGAGTTGAACTAGAAATAGATATGCATAAGCAGGTTCTCAAAATTTTTAAAACCGATAAAGAGGGGAAACGGCTTTATGCGAATGCCCCTAAGCACCCAGCTGATTTGATCTCCATGCCTTTTAAATACAGAGGATCACTCATTGAGCTACAAGCCGAAATCTATGATCAACCTTACAAAATTGCTTTTGACACAGGCTCCGAAGCGCTACTACTCGATAAAAAACTGGTGGCTCGTGACAACATTCAAACTCGGTTGATTTCAACTAAAGATCTTTTAAGTACCGATGGATCAAAATCAGATGTAGAAGTGAGACAGCTGGATGAGATCAAGATTGGTTTAAATCTGAATAAAATAACCACCCTGGTTATGGATTTCAAAAATTTAAGATCTCATGGACTAAATGTTGACGGCCTTATTGGCTATGACTTAATGGCCTCTGGTATTGTAACCATAAACTTCAAAAACAGAACCCTTCAAATTAAACCTTACGCTAAGGCATAAAAATTAAATGGGTTTGTCCCCATTTTATAATCCAGAACCAATTGGGTGAAATGCAGGACTTTTTAGCCTGAGCCCACCAATAGTTTTGCCCTGTCAGATGAGATAACCCTGCAGAATTCTCATCAATAACATCAATAACCAATGCAATGAAAAAAGTAATTTCCGTCCTTCTGAGCCTTTTAGTCTTTCTAGCTAAAGCCGAAGAAAAAGCAACCCTTAGCGGACACATCAAAGATGCCATTACTGCCGAAACTCTTATTGGAGCTTCAGTGTATGTGCCCACCTTAAAAATCGGGGCAAACACAGACGTAAATGGATTTTACACCTTGAATTTGCCGACTGGCGAACACCTTTTAATGGTCAGCTTCATCGGCTATGAAGCCAAGATTATTTCAGTAACCGTTTCCAGGAATCAGGAATTAGATTTAAAATTAACGCCTACTACCACCACGCTTCAAGAAGTTAACGTAACCGACCGTATGGAGGCTGCCCACATAGAAAACCTACAGATGAGTAGTGAAGTGCTTTCTGTAAAGCAGTTAATAGAGATGCCGGCTTTTATGGGCGAGGTAGATGTTCTGAAAG
>CBFHVV010000134.1:0-5429 GCA_965658965.1 Croceimicrobium sp. | reverse complement strand
GGTCGTTTGTATAGACGATATATTAGATTAGCTGGTAGGTTTACAGGTAATCCACTTCGTGGTGCTTGGAAGAGATTTAGAGTGAATAGACTGTGGTGGGATAATGTAACTACTTTAAATACTGCTTCAGATCGTGCTACTTACAATATAAGTGTAGAAGAGTCGCAACTAGCGACTGTGAAGCGTTATTTTGCTAAATATCAGCCTAAAGCTACAGCAGTAAGTATCGGTTATCGCTTATTTTGCGAGGGTTCAAATACTTTGGTCGACCCACCCGCTGGCGTGAAGATGTACTACCGCGAAACCGGTTCTGGCGACCAGTACTCATTGTTTTACACCTTTACGCAAGCCAATGCTGGCGTTCGCTTAACTTCATTCCCGCAATTGCAGAATAATACTGCTTATGACTTCCGGGCACGTTTTAATGATGTAGAAAAAGATACTGCTAACGTACTAGTTGTTGATCAAAGAGTATACGATGTAACTCTACCTTCAGGTGCTTGTAACTCTTTAGGACTATAATAAGATGAAAAAGTTAGTATACTCATTATTGTTGACGGGTCTAGGATTCTCAACAATTAGTGCTCAAGAGGCAAGCGACTCAACTTCCACTGCAACGGAAGCAAAAGTAGACAAGTACCCAATGTGGCAAAACCGCAGCGCTATTGGTATTAGCGCGGGTTTACCAGGCTTTGGTTTGGATTATGCCTACAATATCAACCGCTCTTTAAATGTAAGAGCAGGTTTCTTGGCTTTATCCTTTAGTGATTATAATACGGATATGGAAATTAGCGGACAAAGCGTTAACGTAAATGCCAATCTAAATTCTACCGTATTCGATTTGATGTTAGAGTATCACCCAACTGCTGACAAGGCATTTAAATTAGTGGCTGGTTTGTCCTACCTAAATAATGTTGGCGTAAATACTTTGGTCCTATTAAATGACGATATCGGTTATGGTGATTTAATCATCGATAATGAAGAGATAGGTGATATTGACATTACATTAGACTATACTGGAATTGCACCTTACCTAGGTTTTGGCTTTGGTAGAGCGGTTCCTAAAAAGAAAGCAGGCTTTGGCATCGAACTGGGTGCCTATTACGCAGGTGGTCCCGATGTTACCATCAATGCTACCGGAATGTTGGAAAACACATCTGAAGAAGAACAAGAATTAGAAGACAACTTAGCTTCTTATTCCTGGATTCCACGCGCTATGATGCGCCTTACTATTAAACTATAGCCTAGAGCCAATAGAATAGTTTTTAAAGCCTCCTAAATTTAGGAGGCTTTTTTTATACCCTAATACGAGCTAAATGCACGGGTTTAAGATTCAGCTCGTGACAGATTTAGTGTTATTGGTGCCTAATTCTTGAGACTTTTAGCGGTATTCGGTACTTTTGTAATCCTTAGTAGCTTAAAGTTAAGCCCATAAAAACTTTAAGTGTACAGGAAAACTTAATCCAATTAAAACCAAACATTTATGTTGAAGATTTATCCATCCCTGGGATGCCTGGCTTTTCTATTGGCTTTTTCAGTCAAAGGCAGGGCCCAAGAGGCAAGCTCCACCCGAATAGACACTACCAAGCCTACCGCAAATATTGGATATGAGGGTAAGTTTGCTCTAGGTTTACAAGCAGGCTTGCCAGGCTACGGAGGAGAGCTGGCCTATAATTTCCACGATCATTTTAATTTGCGGGTGGGCGCCACCTTTTTACAATTATCGGGCATTGAAGTCCCTTATGATGTGGATGGCAGAGAAATAAATGTAGGCTTAGAATCTGATGGTGCCGTTTATGATATCAAATTAGAATATCTTCCCTCGAAAACAAAGGCCTTTAAATTAATCGCAGGGCTAGCTTATATTTCAAATTACGGCGGTAAAGCCACCATTAAATTGACCGAGGGGGTTTTTATTGGAGATTTAGAAATTGGTCCAGACGATGTAGGACAGTTAGATATGGATGTGGTATCCGAAGGAGTGGCACCCTATCTAGGTTTTGGCTTTGGCCGTGCGGTTCCTAAACGACGTGTAGGTTTCGGGGTGGAGTTTGGTACTTATTATGTTGGTGCCCCCACAGTAACTATGGAAGCCACCGAGTTATTGACGCCTTCTGCAAATAGAGAGCAAGAAGAGAACTTTGAAGAAGGTTTATCATCATTTAGGTGGTTGCCTAATGTCAATGCCAAATTGACTATAAAACTTAATTAGAATCTAAACCTTTTATAAGAGATGAAAAAAATATTATTTTTCGTAGCCGCTATCGCAACCTTGATTGGTTGTAGACCAGACGAGGCTTTAAGCTTAGCGGATAGCTTTCGATTGAGCCTTAATACAGATATTTTCAACTACCGGTATAATTTACTGGTGATAGATGAAAATGGAGCGATTCAACAATCCGGCGTTAAAGTATCCCTTATCGGGAGAGACGCTTCTAAAATTTACACGGAGTTCGGTGATCAAGACTTCGAGTTAAATGCAGCAGGGGAGCTAACTTTTACGGTTAATCCTAATACCGAACCGACCGAGGCTTACCCGCTTGTTTTCGATATAGTGATACGTAAAGATAATTATGAGACGGTTACCTTACCCGTTACCATCAGCAATGGTGAATTTAATCTTTCTGAAGTAGCTACCATCGTTAGTTATCAATCCCTGCAGTCTGATTATGATATTGATATTATTCCTGCTACCGCAAATAATGGTGCTTTGGTAGGCTCCAGTGTTCTAGGAAAAGGTAATTCTAATGTTAATGTTTTAAGTAAGATTAATATCGATTCGGTGTATTACGACGCGAACCCTGTGTCTATCGTTTTGGAGGATGGTGCTACTTTTTATTACTATTTTGATGAGCAATACCAGATACCCTCTGTACCTCGGGAGGTTTTAAAGATTATTGATACTTCAGGTACTGTTAACGGTGTTCCAATAACAACCGTAAGGGATAGCACTATCTATGGTGATACAATCTGGGAAACAAGGACAAGAAAAGTTAGAAAAGAATATTCAGGCGATGAAATAGGGATATGGACACGCTTCACTAATTTAAGATTACCTAGTACTGCTAATAATGCGGGAAATTCGGGTAGAACTGTTAAAACTTTGTACTCAGGTACAGGTTTAACCGCAGCAATGGTTCCCGTTTCAGCCACTGTTGTACCAACGTATTTTGTCGGCTTCAAAGGAGAAGTAGATGGGGAAGATGGCCCGCAAACAGTGGAGCTTTATGCTCAGCCAGGCTCTGTACTTTACAGTATGGTAGTAGACCCTACTGCCATTAATCCCACTACAGGCAACGCTTGGGCAGAAGGCGATTCATTAGAGGTAGGACAAAGGTCTTATTATGGAAATGGACTTAGTAACGAGCGCATTACAAGACGTTTGGAAATTCAAAAAGCTTCTAATGGAGAATTGCGTATACAATCTAATGTTCGTTTCACATTAGGAGGACATTATAAGTTAATGGATTTTAGTGCACCTTATAACATTAACATTTTGCTTGGATCAACCGCCCCCGACACTAGCATAGTACCTGACCTAGAAAATTTAAGATATGCGTATTTGGTAGAAGCGATACTAAATGATGGTAAGAAAGTATATCTCGAAAGAGTAGGCTCTTATTTCAGCGCCTTGAGACATATACGATCCGAAGTTTCCGCGATGGAAAATGTGGATGTATCTGGTCTTCTTGGGTCTTCCTGGTTGCCTGAGGAAGTGCAAGTTTCAGGAACCTTGTATTCACAATCGCCAGTAGCGGAGTTTAAGGTCTATACGCTAGCAGCTTATTTTGATAAGCAGTTGCGGTTTTGGAATCAATATACTTTTGGTGGCGATGGATCAGTGCCACTTTTTCAACCCGAATTTTCTGATGATAATAATTACTTAGCGCGCACGGGCTATAATGTTAAGGTGGTTTGTGCTTCAACGCCAGATAGCACCACTTTATTCCCATCGGCAAGTGCGAGTAGTGAAATAGGAGGGAGTAAATCCTTTGCTCGCTTAAGAGATGGCCGCTGGGCTACACGTGGAATAAGCATAGGCGACACCCTAGGTATCACGATAAATTATAAAAACTGGACTCTGGATACCGCTTTTGTGGTGGAAAAACCCAATACAGCAGTGGAGTATGTGGACCAAACAGGTTTAGATGTTTGTGACCTTTAATAGAGTCTCCTAATAAACTTTAAAAAAAGCTCCCTTTTATGGGGGCTTTTTTTATGCCTCTTACTTAAATTGTTTCTGATTATACTTTTGCTAGAAAAGTCTCAGCCAGACTAATTTGGAGCACTCTTCTTGTGCTTTAGTTGGGCGTAATTTCCGAACTAGATCTGAAAACTTTGATATTTACCAATATTTGGTATATTTGAATAAATTCATAACGAAATGAAAAACACATCAATATCATTAGGTAATTATTTTGACCAATTTGTTCAGACCCAAGTTTCAGCAGGACGATACAAAAATGTGAGCGAGGTAATACGTGCAGGACTTCGACTTTTAGAGAACGAAGAAAGCAAAGTAATTGCGTTACGAAATGCAATTCAAGAAGGACTGAATAGTCCGTTGGTAGAAGACTTTGACTTTGATGAAAACCTTAGACAGCTAAAAGTTGAAAAGAAAAAGAATGGCTAAAGTTATATTGAGACAGAAAGCCATTAATGACTTGAATGACATTTGGGACTATACTTTTGAAAAATGGTCAGAAAATCAAGCGGATAAATATTATGCGACAAGAAAGTTGACTTGTAACGGAATTGCTGAGAATCCTGATGTTGGAAAAGAATATGACGGAATAAGCAAAGACCTACTTGGACTAAAAGCTGAAAAGCATATCATTTTCTACAAGTCGATTTCAGAAGACAGAATTGAAGTTGTAAGAATTTTACATGAGAGAATGGATTTGAAAAACAGGTTAAACGAATAATAAAAACCACGCCCAACAACGCATATAGCTTATGGCGGGTGAACGGCTACCAACAAGGTTTTGCCTCGTAGCCAGCTTTAGTTTCTGCGGACAGAAAAGTGCTTCGAAACCTCCACAAAGCCATATCCAAACCGTTAGTCAGATTTTGAAAAATGAAAAGCTTAGAATAATATTTAAAGACTGAAGACTTAAAGGTCATTCCGAGAACCGAATTTTAGGTTCTAAAACCAAGAAGATTTGATGACATTTATTGCACGCAAAAGGAATACGAAGGGTATTTATAAGTATTTTACTAAATCTTTATTAGTAGGTTTTTCGGCCTCAATTGTGAAACACAAAAAATAAAAGTCCTTGCCCTAGAGAGTTGGGAAGCGACGGAGGAGCTCGCCCACCGAACTGGGCTGAGGCAAATATTTTTTTGTTGAGAAATTGGAGCCTTGATCTTTTTGTTTCTTTTGCGATCAAGCGAAAAAGAAAAAGAGATAATCTTGGGATACTTCACTT
>CBFHVV010000133.1:0-5473 GCA_965658965.1 Croceimicrobium sp. | reverse complement strand
TCCTTTAAAAGGAAAACACGCATGGCAAACCGATCGGAGTTAGGTCAGGCATTCCTATTCTGGCTTTTTGCAATAATCATGGCAAGCGCAGGGGGTTTCAATCATTTTTTAGCAAACGATTCGTACTAGTCTAAACAAGAGCGTCAAAACCGTTAGTAAGAGAAAGCTTATTCTACCCAAATTTTAAAGGACTCTTTGCCGACTTTTAAAAAGTAGAGACCCCCAAGCTGCTTGGGCAAAGAATGAAGCACTAATCCTGCATTTTGATGGGCCTGGTAAACCCGCTCTCCCGCTAGAGAGTAAATGGCGATCTCCTCGCTTTGGTCTGACTTTAGCCAAACTAAGTGCTGGCGGATAGGATTAGGATAAACTTGAATACCGGGAGGCGAATGGCTAGCGGAAAGTTTTAAACTGTAAAAGGCATTGATGCGCCGATAGTTGGAGTCTAGGCCCCAGAGTAAAAAATAATTTTGGTCATCAACTTTAATGAAATTCCCGCCGCGACGAAAGGGTAAAGAGTCAATATTGTAAAGATCTCTTGTTTGCTGCTCAAAGTTTACAATCTCCAGCTGCTTAGATAAAGTATTGCGATTATTGCTGCGGCTAAAGCCACCTAAAAGCAGGGCTTTTCCATTACTATTACTGGCGTAGAAATAGCTGCCGCGAAGGTCTAAAAAGTCTTGCTTTTCCCAACGATCGCTGAGCGGATAATAGAAATAATGATCTGCTAGTATCTGCACACCCGTAGAATCTTCAATAAGGCCAGCACCTATTAGGGCTTTGTTTTCTAATACGATCGCATAGCCTTTGGCCCGGCCCGAAGCGGGTAAACTGGCTTTTTCTTGCCAAGTATCTTCTCTTAAATTATAGGCCCAGAGATCCTTGAAGCTTTTGCTGCCATTGTAGCCTAAGCCAAGGTAACCAGTATTACCAAGCGTAAAACCCACACCTGCCCAGCGTGCTCCCCAAGGAGGATCGGCTAAGGCTTTCCATTCATCTTCATAAATGGAATAGCGATAAAAGTCGCCATAGAATTCACTATTCGGACCTTGTCCGCCAAAGAGGTACAGGCTGTCGCCAATTAGGAAACCTCTTAGATATTGGCGAGGACTAATAGGTGGTTTTTCTAATTGTTGCCATTTCGCGGTAGCTATTTCATAGCGCCACCAATCATTGCGACGAATAAAGCCTTGATCTAAACCAAAACCCGCGTAGATAAAACCTTTATGGTGAATGGCAAAGGCATCATCGCGCGCTGCGCCCGGGAAGTCGGCTAGCTTTTCAAATAGCAATTGAGCCGAGAGGCTAAAGCCGATTAAGGTGAAAATGATAATTTTAAATAGGTGCAGCAGGATTATTTTGTTTGGCTTATTAAGAAAGCTGTTTTTTAGGGTTTTACTCTTTCAAAGGTCTCGGTTCTACCAAACATAGAAAAGCCGACGAAGCCACGTAATTTCAGATCGCTGCCTTCTAGCCACATTTCAGCATCGTAGGTTTCACCCGATTGAGGATCGTAAATTTTACCATCCAGGTATTCTCCGTCTTCAAAGCGGAAGTTTTTAATAAAGGTCATACCCAATAAGTCGCGGTCGCGCAGTTTGGGGTCAGGGTTGTTAATGTCTTTATCGCCAATTTTTAGCCAAGTAAATTTGCCAAAATAGCGTTCCCCTTTTTTGTAAATTTCAATTTTCGCATCCTTTTTAGGGGAGTGGTAGGTGCCCAAAATGGCATTTTCTGAAGCAGACTGTGCGAGTAGTTGGAAGGAGAAAAGGCTAAGCAGCAATAGTTTATACATAGGGAAGTTTTTGGGTTTTGGTATTTAAGATTGTTTTAAAATAGCTTTAATTTTTTGACGACTGTTATAACATTCGCCATTGTCAAAAATGTCTAACCAATAAGCGGGACGGGAAAAGATACAAACCTTATCAGCCCTAAATTTTATCTTAATCACCTCGCCAAAGCTTTTGCGGTTAGGCTTTCGCCTGATGCGCATATTTTGCTTTTTAGTGGACAGCTGCAATTTAAAGTCTTGCTTGGAAAATAGGCTTTCAATCGAGTTTTGCAATTCTTGAAGGCTGCTCTTATTATCGAGGCAAGTATAACTGTATTTTAAAATATCGGCGGGTTTTAGTCCTTTCCGATAATGAGGATAGATAAAGCCGATGGCGGAAATAAAGCTAATACTGAGAGTTTTCCATAAAACCCAATCTTCCTTAAAGAGCTGAACGAGCAGAAGCTCACTCAGAAAGTATAGGGCCGTAAAAAGGATGAAAAAAACGAAGAGAGACTTTAAATTTCGCATGGGTAAATAGCTGGACTAATTTATAAATTTTGCCCTTGCGGCCAATTATTGCCGACCACAAAAAAGTAGGCCTCTGCCCGCCATATATCTTGCTCCTCCTTAAAAAGGGCAATAAGTTGGGGGCGGCCACTGTTTACAAGTTCCTTCTCACAAGCTTCTTGCATTTCTTTAAAGGATAATAAAGCATCTGGCTGGAAATAGATTTCGCCACCGATCCAAGCGGGCTTTTTTTTAAGAGACCAAGTGTTTCCCAGAGCTTGTAATTCTGCTATTTGCCCAATTTTTAACCAGCTGCCTTGGAGGTGCTGAGCATTTACAGCAGTACTTAAACAGGCCGTCTTTTCCCAGGGGTAAAAGAAGATTCCCTTCACAAATAGCTTAGCCTGCACGGCCGGGAAATCCGCTTGAATTTCGGCCTTTTGGGAAAGTGGCAATTGTGCATCTATAAGCTTGATGAGCTTCTTATGAAGGTTATCTTTAGTGCTGGGCCCGAGCATGTGTTGCGCGGCGGGATGGTTTTCTACTTGTAGGTAAAACTTTAGGGCAATTTCCCAATGCTCTAAAGCGCCCCTTTCTTTATTACGGACGATTAAGTCGAGTTCGCCAATGGTTATTTTCCCATCAAATACTTGACGGTTTTCGGCTAAAATCTCGTAGTAAGGATCGCGCGCCAGCAGGTAGAATAAAAGCTGCTCAAAATAACGGCCCATAGGCATGGGACCTAATTCTTCAAAATACGCATCTACGGCAGTGGGATTAAGATCTTCTTTTAGAAGGGTTTTGGCTATCGCCTCTGCATGTTCGCTGTGGAGAATATAGTCTCGTACCGACGGAAGATTTAGTAGAGAGGGGCTGTTAATGGCCCACCAAATTCGTTGAAGATGAAGGTTTTTTAAAGGGATAAAATTCATAGTCCTAATGGACTAGTAAGTTGCATAAATTTCTTGGTCTTTGGCAAGGAGGCGGTAAGTTTCTTCCTTAAAAGTAAATTCACATACCAAATCTACCTTAAGGTTGGGTCCCCATTTAGGGCCACTGCGGGCGGTGCCACTTACTTGGTAAGGACTAGAATGGTCGGTGTCGTCAAAAGCTCTAGACCATAATTTGTCGCCATTAATTAAATATACTTTTTGCAGACTGATGCGGCTGTCTAAGGCTCTTTGGTTCCGTTCACTAATAACTACATAGGCCATTAAAGGGCTGCCCGTGCCGTCGCCAGGAGGCATAAAATCGCGCCAAACCTCACTCTCTACCTTTAGCAAGTAATTGTTAAGGTTAATCATTTCCGGACTAGCTTTTAAGGCGGCAATTTGCTGAGCGATAAGGTCGGCTTGAATATCTTCCTTTTTTTCGCATGAAAAAAGACCGAAGAGTAAGAGCGCGAGAAGAAAAATATTTTTAGTGGCAGACATGTGGAACTATTAATTGGATATCTAATACGATAACGTTTTTTTAAAGATCTCTGTTTGGTTGGATGGCTGCTGTTTATTCATAGCGCATCTGGCCCAAGCCAAAATAGCTTCGCAAACATTTAAAGAGAATAGTTTAAAGATAAAGCAGGGCTTGGTTTAGCTCTGGTCGCGCGATTTTGGTTTGTACATAATGAGAAATTGTACGAGAATAGCGAGAGCAATGAGGAAATAGATTTCTATTTGGGTAAAAAGCTCGATGCTACTAATAGCTCGATCGCTAATCATAACCTGCCTTTTGCCTTCTTCTAGCTGAATAGTAGCTAGGGCATCGAGGTTGGTGTTGATGGATTGAATGAGACTTTTTTGTTTGCCCGGAAAGCTGGGCTGAGTGAGGTCTAAATCTGCTTCATTGGATTGTAATTGCTCAATATTGGTTTTTAGATGGCTAAAGATGTCTTTTTCTTTACTGGTAAGCTCGGTATTGGCAAACTGTTCTAGTAGTTCGGAAAGGATTTTATTGGTGGTAGCATTTTCTTGCCGATAGAAATTAGTGTCCCTGCTTACCAGGGCAATTTCTTTTTGATGGATCTGATTAGAAAGGTCGTAAATGATGTTTTTAGCAATTAAGCGATTTTCATAAATGCTAAGAGTACTATCTTTTATACGAAGAAAGTTATCGCGATCAATTAGGTTAGTGGCGAGCACTAAAAGGAAGACTAGTAATATTCCGAAAATCCATTTTAACTTATTGAGAATAGCCATAATACGCAGTGATTAAAGGTTTTTTTTACCGAAGTCTTTCTTTTTTCTAAAGCGGTAAGATATTGAATTTTGCTGTGATTTTAGGGGAGTTATTGGTAATAGTTTGCTGTAACTAAAGGGTATCAGTGCCTTTGCTAGGTTTTTTCGGTTTTTGTTTGTGCCGGTGGAGTTTATTGCGGCATGGGTTGATCTATACAATCGGGTATTATGCTGAACTGGCTTCTGGGTCTTGATTTGATTAATGATAATCAGTTTGTTGAGATGCTGAAACGTTTAATCATGACATCTTTTTGTGGGTCGTGGTTTTTAAAGTGGTAATTTTCGGTGCAGTTAAGCATCTCAAGATGTTTTAGACTCCTTTTTTGGATACGAACAGCTTGTGCATTTTTAAAGGAGTTCGTGAGCTCGTCACTGCGTTCCTCGGTTAATCAAAAAAGAAGGAACCGAACGGAGTGAGCTCAGCCAATCAAATAAAGAGAAAATTAGCTTGGCTAAAAAAATCAAGGCTCCAATTCCTCATCCTTAAAACCTTCACAAAATTAAGCTCGGTGGGCGTGCTCATTTCAATCGCATCCCAACTCGCTAAACTCTTTGTCTTGTTTTTAACTCTTCATAACCGAAGCTCTTCGAGCTGAGCTCAAGAACTCCAATAAAATCATTATTACGTTCTTAATTGAGGCCGAATAACCTACTAACTAAAATTTCGATAATTTGAACGCTTAAGTTTCCTATGCTTTTTTTTTCGATATCATCTGATCTTTAAGTTTTAAAGCTAAAACTAGGTTCTCAGTATGACCAGTAGAGTTTTTGGTTATTTGCTTTTCTAAAGCTTGCTTATAGTTGCTTTTAGAAGGAAGCTTTCCCATGGTAAACCATATTTATTGGTCTCAGATTGATCCCTGGGGATCAGCTATTTACCTACTCCTTTAGGACGGAAAGGCGTTTCCCATTTATAGCGTACCGCGAGAATGCGAATTAAAATGACCAATACCACGGA
>CBFHVV010000132.1:0-5531 GCA_965658965.1 Croceimicrobium sp. | reverse complement strand
TACCAAGTTTTAAAACACCATCTAAAAATATCTTTCCCAAAGAATAATCATAATCACTTGTGGCGCTTAAGCTTCCAAGCTTTACGCCATTTAAATGGAGGCTGTCAATATTTAAATCCGCCATAAATTTTGGCGCTTCTAAAAGCTGAGTAGCTACTATCTCACTGCTTAAGGTTCCCTTAAATCGAGTCGTTTTATTGGGAAAGAAGTAGTTTAAGATCTTCAGATCAATCTCCTCTGCACTTAAGCGTAATATTTGATTCGGGTTTTTATTAATGTAGCCGGAAGCAACAATCTTCTGCTTTGCACCTTGTAAACGCAAATAGTCAATTGAAAAGCCGTTGCTATCCACCCGAAAGGCACTTCCGCTGGCCAAATGAAAAGCTTGCCGGCCTAGATTAAATGAGGAGCTATCTACCACAATTCTAAAAGTAGCACTATCGTCTACAATTGCTCTTCCCTCAAAATTTGTGTAGCTGTCAATACTATCTCTTAAGATGAAATCTATCTGATAGTTCATGCTATCTTCCAAGTAATCATTTAGTAAGCGAATGCTGTCAACTTCAAAACCACCAGGGCTGCTATAGTTGGCCAAGCTTAGCTCTAAATCATTACCCCTATTGGAACTGCTAAAATGCAAGTCAATATCCCGCATCACATGATTTTCGTAACGAATACCGCGTGAAAACAAATCTGCATTTAAGCGATTACCTTGCTTAATAAATTCTCCCGATATTTCTGTGCCCGGCTCTACTAAAAACTTTGGCAAAAGGAGTTGTGTCAAAAGGCTGGTGCTCTTTAAAACTAATTGATATTTAAAATCATTGGTTGAAATAAGCTCAGGTTGATATTTTAAAGGCCAGAAAAACTTATATACGTTTTGCTCAAAAGCCGTGGCAAGGCCTAACAAAGAAAAGTCACCCTTAATATCGCCTTCTAAAATATCGCTTCTAAAACGCAATTCACGCAGGGAATCTTTGCCTACCGAAATTACGTTGATATCTTGGAAATAGTGCTTTTTCCGAGAGTTTCGATACTCTGAATTTTTTAAGGATATAAAACCTTGCCAGTGGTCATAGTCAATTGCTGTTAGGTCTATCACCAAACTCCCCGAATACTGTGCCCCTGAATCTGCAACTAAATTTGTGGCAAACAAATTGGCTGAATCAATTTGTGCAACAAAATCAAAGGTGGCCGTATCTTTTGCAAAACTTGCTTCTCCCGAAAAGTCAAAATTTAAATTTGGGTCAGCGGCAGTAAAATCTCCATCAAACAAACCTTTATCAATCAGCCCATTAACACTTAAATTTTTATAACTATAGCCCTGAAAGTCCAAGCGATTGATATCACCTTGCACTTTTGTTCTCATTTTATAGGGATCGAAACCTTTTCCTTCAACTTTAAGATCTACCGCAGCATATCCTAATTTACTATTATCGCTAATGCGCGCCAAGTCAATTTTAGAAGCGACAATTTCACCTTGATACTCGGCTGTTTCCACCAAGTTAATATCCTTAGCCTTAAAGTCTAAATCAGCTTCTATTAAATCACCTTTAATTTTACTGTCGGTATTGAAAGAATAAATCCCCCCTTCAAAGGCACCCGACCAGGTAAAGCCACCAATTTTATCAATTGCAGAACTTAAACTATCCGTAAACAGTAAGGCTAAACTTTTTACATCGGCAGCATTGCTAGTAATACTAAGCTCATCAGTTTCTAAATAAAGATCGCGAGGACGTGTTGTCTCTTGTAATTTTAAATCTCCTTCAAGTTTAGTATTAGTAGCCGTCTCTAAAACAATGTCTTCTAGACTGAAATCGTTAATTGTTCCACTCGCCTTACCTTGCAGTTTAACATTAGGGAAGTTTGGATAAGCAGCGGCAAAGTATTGGATATCGGCCGTGCTAATTGTAGAAAAAAGCAATTCCGTCTCCAAATTAACCGAATCTACGAAAGTGGCATAAGCACTAGCCGATTTATAAGAAAAACTAAGGTCGCCAGCCAAATGACTGCGCTGCGAGATCATATTTAACTTTTGCGCCTTTAGTCCTTTAGAGCCGTAAAAAAATTCAGATTTCAAATCTTTGAGATGAAAGCCTCTGGGATCTTCAAAACTCAATTTTCTAATATTTCCAGCAACATCAGGCCCACTAAGCAAGAAGTCTTCGACTTCTCCATTCAAATCATTCCAAAAAAAGCGCACTGAATTTTTAATATCATTCCGATTCTCTAAATAAAATCGGCTGTTTTCTAGAGCCAAATTACCAATTGACATGGTGAAGGCCTTATTTCCTTTGGGCTTGTTAGGGTCAATTAATTCCGCTAAAAATATAGACAGATTGCTAGAATCGTAGCCTGGGTGTTTTAATAGATGAAAAAACAGGCTATCCCCTTCCAAACTGGAGAGATTTAACTTACTTGAAACTTGGTTATATCCTAAAATAGAACTTCTTAAAGTACCTATATAAAAAAGGGTGTCTTGCTTAAAGTCTGGAACAAGTAAATGTTCTATTTCAATTTGATTTGGAAAAGTATATTGTAAAGTCCCTAAACTAGCATTTTGATTAAAACTTTCATTAAAGTAAGCTACTGCTTTTTTAGCAGCAAATCGCTGAATACCAGGCACCAGAAAGAGCACCCAAATCAGTAATAAGAGACTCAATATGCCAAGGAATAGCTTTCTTAGTATTTTTAGAAATCTTCTGATTGTACCTTTGTTTTATGAATGAAATGATTTTGGCTATCGAAAGTAGCTGTGATGATACTTCCATAGCTATTTTGCAGCGTCGCAAAGTGCTTGCAAATGTAACGGCTAACCAGCAAATACACGCAGAATATGGCGGAGTTGTTCCAGAATTTGCTTCCAGAGCCCATCAACAAAATATTGTACCTGTTCTCCATCAGGCCCTAAAGCAGGCTAATGTTAAACTCACTTCTGTAGATGCCATAGCATTTACAGCTGGTCCAGGCTTATTAGGCTCCTTATTAGTAGGTACTTCTTTTGCCAAATCATTGAGTCTTGCCCTTAATAAACCCTTAATTGAGGTAAATCATATGCAAGCACACATTTTATCACATTTAATCGAAAACCAAGACTCAAAATATCCTCAGTTTCCTTTTCTCTGCTTAACGGTTAGCGGGGGCCATAGCCAGATCGTTAAGGTAAACTCACCCTATGATTTTGAATTGATTGGAGAAACATTAGATGATGCGGCTGGAGAAGCATTTGACAAAGCTGGAAAAATTATGGGCCTTGACTATCCCGCAGGTCCGGTGATAGATCAGCTGGCGAAAACCGGTAATCCTGCGGCTTTTACTTTTGCTAAACCTAAGGTTGCTGATTACAATTACAGTTTTAGTGGACTAAAGACCAGCATATTGTACTTTTTACAAAAACAAGTCGCTGCCGAGCCTTTGTTTGTAAAAGAAAATATTAATGACTTAGCAGCAAGTATTCAAAAGACCATTGTCGATATACTGCTCGATAAATTAACTAAAGCAGCTAAGGATCTAAATATTAAAGATATTGCCATTGCCGGCGGAGTGAGCGCTAATAGTTCTCTAAGAGGTGCTTTAATGGAAAAAAGAGAGAGCCTCCAATGGAATGTCTTCATACCAGAAATGCAGTATTGCACAGACAATGGAGCGATGATTGGAATTGCTGGCTATTATAAATACTTAAAGAGCGATTTTGCCGATTTATCCACTTTGGCTCAAGCCAGAAAACCCGTAAATGCCATAGGATGAATCACTTTTTTTGCGAAGCCTTCCAAGACAAGATTGGTTTTTTAAACGAGCAGGATAGTCACCATGCGGTACGTGTTTTACGATTAACCGAAGGCAGTGAAATTTCAGTTAGTGCCAATGATGGTAAAGTATATGCTGCGAAAATACTGAATGCCAAAAAAAATGAGCTGCGCTTTGAATGCTTAAAATTACTGCGTGAGCAAAAAAAGCCCTTGCTTAATATCGCTATTGCTCCTACCAAAAGTAACGATCGTTTTGAATGGTTTTTAGAGAAGGCCACAGAATTAGGGGTGGCAAACATCTATCCCATTCTGTGTGCAAACTCGGAGCGGAAAATTTATAAAACTGAAAGAGGCGAAAAGATTATCATGGCCGCTGCGAAGCAAAGTAAAAAGGGTTTTCTACCAAAATTGCACGAGATACAAAAAATGAAATCATTTGTCCCTCGCGCTACCAGCAATAATCGTTTTATCGCTCATCTAGTAGAAGGTTCAAAACTGCTAATTGAGGAGATTAGTTTTAAAGAAGAATGCCTATTTTTAATTGGGCCAGAAGGGGACTTTAATAAAGAGGAAGTTAGTTTAGCCCTCAAGGAATCATTTAAACCTCTTTCTCTGGGAGAAGAAGTTTTAAGGACGGAAACCGCTGGCTTAAAAATAGCGGCAGCGGCAGCCTTATTTTCCTAGCGGAAACTCTGGATAGGACTTTTCGAAGATTCTTAGACCTGAGTTTTAGGTTTAAAATAAAGAAGGTTTGCCCGCGGAAAACTCGATTCTCAGGGTGACCCTAATTATAGTGCTTTAGGTTAGCGGTAAAAGGATTACCCCTACCGTCATGCTGAACTCGTTTCAGCATCTTTGCTATCATAATACGAAATACATCAAAGTACTAAAAAAGCCTTCTTGTTCTTTTTGACTTCTTTACGGATTCCATGGCTGAAAATTATTCATTAAAAAGACAGCATACTTAAACGGTAAAATGAAACTTTTCTATGGATTTACCTTAAAAGCATAAATTCACCTTAATACTTTACCTTTGTTTTCATGTCGAAAATTCTGCCCCTAGCTCTCTTTTTATTCGCCTGTTCTCTCCTAAATGCGCAAGTAGAATCGCTAGCCATTCTTAAATATCGTGGTGGTGGAGATTGGTATGCAAACCCCACTGCCTTGAAAAACTTAAGTGCATTTTGCAATGAAGAGTTGGAAACCGAATTAAAACTTGAATATGATCAAGTATCGGTGGATTCTCCAGACTTATTCAATTATCCATTTGTTCATATGACGGGACATGGAAATGTGGTTTTTAATGATGAGGAAGCTAAAAACCTCATTCTTTACCTAAGTGCCGGAGGATTTTTACACATAGATGATAATTATGGAATGGACGAATATCTCCGCAAGGAGCTAAAAAGAATATTCCCGGATAATGAATTGGTGGCTCTATCGAAAGATAATGTCATTTTCCAGCAACCTTTTCCCTTGGAAAAAGGATTACCTAAAATTCATGAGCATGATAATAAAGCTCCTGAAGCTTGGGGCATCTATTTTGAAGATCGCTTGGCTTTAGTCTATACCTTTGAGGCCGATATTAGCGATGGCTGGGAAGATGCGGAGGTTCATAATGATCCTCAAGAAAAGCGTTTAGCCGCACTAAAGATGGGAGCTAATTTAGTCCACTATGCCTTTACCTACGCACCATGAATAGTATTAGTCGCCAAGTTTTAAGCACTCTATTTTACATTGCATTAATAGTAGGGCTTCTTTTTGGTCTGTGGATGATCCGCT
>CBFHVV010000131.1:0-5617 GCA_965658965.1 Croceimicrobium sp. | reverse complement strand
CTCACTACTTATAGCGCAGAGGTCTAATATCTTTCTGTCGAGATGTCGCACCTACGGCGCTTGGTTTTCCGTTTTGCTTTAATGCTATCGAGATGCCGTCCCGCTGGGGCTTACTGATTTTTCACCCTACCGAAAGCTGAAATTAAAGAGCAAAAACTGTGATTAATTGCAGAATCCAATCTGAATACTAAATCTAATAGCGAAGCGGTCTAATATCTTTCTGTCGTGATGTTGCCCCGCTGGGGCTCTAGTGTTATTGTGGACCTATAGCTTTAATCAAAAAGCTAAAGCAATGATTCATAGCAAAATCCAATCTCACTACTCACTACTAAAAGCGAAGCGGTCCAAAATCTAAAAAAAAAGATGCCGCCCCGCTGGGGCTTACTGAGATTTAAGTCTAAATCTACCTCAATTCATAGAGCGAAACGTGTCTTCCTTCGAGCTAATCTCACCAATCTTTATTATAAATTATGACCTAATTCCCTGCTAAGAAAAAATATCCCTTTTTACCGCACAGCTAATCTCACTACTAACTTCTAATAGCGCAGCAGTCTAATATCTTTCTGTCAAGACATCGCCCCGCTGGGGCTGCACAAAATCTCACCCTACCTAAAGGATTAATCAAAAAGCTAAAACAATGATTCATAGCAAAATCCAATCTCACTACTAAATACTAGTAGCGCAGCGGTCTTAATACTAAAAAGGCAGCGGTCTTAATACTAATAACCCAGCGAGCCTCAATCCTAAAAAAAATTCTACCTTCGCCGCGCTTATGGTTTTCCTCTTTTTAGAGGAGATTAAAAGGGAATCAGGTGTAAATCCTGAGCTTTTCCTGAAGCTGTAAATCTTATTAAATTTTTAGCCTCTTATGCCACTGTCTTCAAAGGGAAGATGGGAAGGCGCTAAAAACTGAGATGAGCCAGAAGACCTGCCGCAAGCACATAGATAATTTAGCTTTCAGGATAAAAGCTGTTATAATGTATGGGCTTGCCTTGGCATGCCTCTCATTCTAATTTTTATTCCTCCTGAAAGTTTTTTGTTCAATAACTTAAAATTAAAAACATGAACAAGAGACTATTTTTAGGAGCATTATTCAGTTTAATGCTCATCAAGCCGGCTTCGGCACAATTCAATTGGCAAAACATCGATTTCTGGGTCGGCAGCGGCAGCGACTCTGCTTTACTGGTAGTAGATTTCGGGACTGCCGATTTCGATTCTTCCTATGCCTGGGGCTATCGCTATAGTGGCGCCAAAACTGGCGAAGACATGCTAGTGGATATCGCTGCGGCAGATATCAACCTTAGTATTGATGTGGCCGGTGGCTTCCTAAATGATGTTATCTATCACCGTCACGCAGGTATTGGCGGACAACCCGATTACTGGAGTACTTGGAGTGGCGCCGATACTGCTTCACTAATAAGTAATATGGGGATCAGCACAGCTTTAGTGAGCGGCGAATGGTTTGGCATCTCCTATACCGATTTTGCTCCGGCCTTAAAACCCGGCCTACCGATTCCTGCCTTTAAAGCTAGCGATTTTAGTTTATCTCAAGTGCAATACTGGTATGGCAATGGCAACGATAGCGCCGCCTTTATTGTAGATTTCCTTAATGGTAATTCTTATGCCTGGGGTTACCTCTTTAACGACTCCATTGCCGCCAGCCAAATGCTTAGCGATATTGCTAGTCAAAACGCAAACTTGACGATTAATGCTGCTGGCTTTCTCAATGATATCATCTACCTAAGTGATAGCGGCATGGGCGCCCAACCTAACTATTGGGGGACATGGTCGGCTACTAATGTGGGTAATTGGTATATGAACGCTGGCATCAGTACTCAAGTAAAGTCGGGTGATTTATTTGGTGCTTCCTACACCGATTTCAATCCCGCATTAAGGCCTAATGCGCCTAAAAATAATGCTAATCTGAGCCATCCTAAGATTGATATTCCAAGTCTGGCCCTTTACCCTAACCCCGCTGCTAAATGGCTACAAATTGAGGGCTTAGAAATTGAATCGAGCTTTAAAATTACCAATGCTCGGGGGCAAGAAGTGCTGCTAGGTAAATTGAGTGCTTCCAAAAATAGCATTGACATCGCCAGCCTAGACAAAGGCCTTTATTTCATCCAATTAGGGAGTAGCCAACTGAGCTTCTTAAAGAAATAGAGATGCGCTTTTTTATTCTTCTACTTTTACTAAGCAGCTTTTTGCAGAGCCAACCTTATGCTCCGGCGGCCGGACAAAGCGGCTCATTGGCTGTGCATAAAGATAGCAGCTTAATAGACAGTTGGGCTAGCCTCTGCCGCATAGAACGGGGCTATTTAGACATTGCCCAAAAGTCTCTAGGCTACGCTACATTCGGCGATAGTTCGGCCGCAATTGCTTACGCAGATGGGCAAGTGGTAAGTTTAGGCGATAGCGGAATGGCGACCTTTACTTTAAGTAGTCTGCGAGCTGATTTACCAGGGGCAGACTTCGCCATTTTTGAAAATTCATTTAGCGATACTTACTTAGAATTAGCTTTTGTAGAAGTTAGTAGTGACGGGCAGCGCTTTGTGCGCTTCCCCGCTATTTCTCTTAGTCCTAATACTGCACAAACTGGCAGTTTTGGTGCTACCGATCCACAAGATATTTACAATCTCGCGGGAAAATATCGTGCGGATTTCGGACAGCCTTTTGACCTTGCCAATCTAAAAGATTCCACTGCGGTAGATATCCAGGCTATTAGCCATATTCGGCTAGTGGATGTAATTGGCAGTATCGATTCAGCCTACGCATCTTACGAAAGTACGGGCCGCATTATTAACGACCCCTACCCTACAGCTTTTCCTTCGGGTGGTTTTGATCTCGATGCTTTAGCCTTCCTAAAACCAAATAGTATTGGTCTTAATTCTCTAGAAATAGCCAAGAATCTAGCCTATCCGCAACCAGCACATGATTATTTAATGGTCGATGGGGCCACTCGTTTAGAGATCTTCACCCTAGATGGACGGTCGATTGCTATTAGCGCCGCACCACGCATTAACTTTTCTTTAAAGGCAGGCATTTACCTTTTAGAGTCTAGCCTTGCGGGTAAAGTTTACCACCAAAAAATTCTCGTACAGTGAAAATTTGGACTAGAATATTCTGCTTCATTATTGCTTCCCATGCTACTGCCTGGGCGCAGAAGCATGATAGTCTAGCCGAAATCGAAGTTCTCGATTATCAACTCGAATTGGCGGAAGGTTTTAAGCAAGAGCAAATTAAGATTCGTGCTGACATAAACAGCAATCAGAATTTGGGGGAAGCTCTGCGCGAACTCAGTCCCATATTTGTGCGCTCCTATGGTAGCAATGGCATTGCAACTCTATCGCTGCGAGGTACTAGCTCCAATCATACGCGTGTTACTTGGAATAATATCGATATCAGCTCGCCTAATTTAGGTTTAGTAGATTACTCCACTTTAGCCTTAAGCGCCGATGAGGAAGTTAATCTCCTTTTCGGCCTTGGTTCCATTACTGAAGGTAGCGGTGCTTTTGGCGGTAGTTTTCAGATTAAAAGTGCGCAAAATTGGCAAAGAGGATTTCATGGTAGTCTTAGTCAGGAATTGGGTAGTTTTAGCAGACAAGGGACAAATCTAGATCTTAGTTATGGCAAGGAGAAGCTATTGCTGCACCTTAATCTATATCAAAAAACTGCCGAGAATAATTTCAGCTTTATTGATATTACCGAAGCCGATCGACCATTAAAAGAAATGGCAAACTCTCAATTTGCACAAGCGGGACTAAAGGCCAATTTAAGTTATCGCCTTCAGCCCAAAACTCTACTCAGACTAAACCTATGGTATAATGAAGTAGACCGTCAATTGGCGCCGCCCATCACAGGCAATCTAGAGGCCAATGACGATATGCTTGATCGGAATTTGGTGGCGGTTTTAGAAGCAAGCAGGGTCACAAAAGCGGGAGATTTCATGTTCAATTGGGGACAGGTTTACAATAGTAATTTATTTTCGCTTAGAGCCAAGGGCACAGACAATGACAATCGATTTTTCAGTCATGAACTAAATGGGCGGTGGAAAAAAGACTTTAGCAGCTTTAAGCTAAAAATGGAAAGCGGTTTACAGGCAAAATTTCAAAATGCCAGCTCTCCCTCCTATGGCAAGCCAGAAACTAGGCAAATCGGGGCTATTTTCACTAATGTAGAAAAACGTTTTACTCAAAACCTCGGCAGCTATGTGATTCTGCGTAAAGAAATTAGTCCAGGTTTTAGCCTCCCGCTCATGGGTTCTATTGGTCTCTTTTATAAAGACAGAAACCAAGGCAAATACAGTCTTGCCTATTCTAGCAATTACCGCTTACCCAGTCTTAACGATTTATACTGGATACCGGGTGGCAATCCCAATTTAGAGGTAGAAAATAGCTTTTCGATTGACTTGCGAGCGCAGCGCCGATTTAATTGGAAGGCTTTTAAATTTAAGCTAGATGCCACGCTCTATTATTCCGAAATCGACAATCTTATTCAGTGGCTACCGCGTAATTCTTTTTGGTCGCCTTTAAATGTAAACTTTCGAAATATATTAGGACAAGAGCTTAAACTAAACATCTCCCGTAAGGTGAAAAACTGGCAATTCAGCACCCTAGCACAGCTTTTTATTACACAACAAAACCCTGGCAGAAGAAGCAATTTCAGTGTGCCTTATAGTCCTAATTTCAGCGGAAACTTGCAGTTGGTGGCAGAAAATAAAAAGTGGCTCTTTCGCTATCTATTAAATTATACAGATCAGTATTTTACCGATGAAGGTGCTAATATTTACATGCCCGCCTACGCCATTTCCGATTTGCAAGCGGCTTATCGTTTTAAACATAAAAAGCTTTCTTATTCCCTTGGTTTTAAACTGCAAAATTTGGCCAACTACCCTTATCAAATCTTACCCTATCGGCCCGAGCCCGGAATTAACTACCTACTAAACTTCGTTTTTAAATGGTAAGATCTGCTAAGTATTTCAGCCTGCTTCTTGCACTAATTATAGCCTGTGGAAGTTGCGATAGGGATATTATTGGCCCGCAATCCATTAATCCCGGGCAAGTAAGCGATAGTCGTAGGGTTCTCATAATAAATGAAGGCAATTTCCAACGCGGCAATGCCAGCATTGGTTATTTTAATTCGGAGACCGAAACTTATGCTGGAGAACACTATACACGCCAAAACAGCAGCCCTATGGGTGATGTTTTACAAAGTGTTTATTATGAAAATGATAAGTTCTACGCGGTTCTCAACGGTTCTAATAAAGTACTAATCTGCGACAGTAGTTGGCAGTTTGAAGCTAGTTTTACCGCTTTAGGCGCACCCCGTTTTATGGCCCTTTCGGCAGATAAGTTCTATATAAGTGATTTGTTTAAGAGCGAAATTGGCGTTTACAATGACCGTTCTTTAAACTTAGAAAAGGTGATTAACATTAATCAGGTTGCCTTAGCAGTGAAAGAGTGGCAGGGAAAAATTATGGTGGCCGCTGGTCAAGAACTGCGGGTTTATGATCCTTTACAGGAAGATAGTTTAATAGTTAAAGTTTCTCTTGACACTCCTCTAAAAACCATTGAGGAAAATGGCCGCTCTCAAATGATTCTTATCGATAATCAGAATA
>CBFHVV010000130.1:0-5661 GCA_965658965.1 Croceimicrobium sp. | reverse complement strand
ATAACGAGGCTTAAATGGCCCACTTTAAATAGACAGCACCCCAAGTAAAACCTCCTCCGAAAGCAGCGAAGATAAGGTTATCGCCTTTCTTTAAGCGATCCTCATAATCCCATAAGCACAAAGGTAGAGTGCCATTGGTGGTGTTGCCATAGCGATCGATGTTTAACATAACCTTGGAAGAGTCTAAACCCATTCGTTTGGCGGTGGCATCAATGATGCGTTTATTGGCCTGATGCGGCACTAACCATGACACGTCATCCGAGGTTAAATTATTTCGCTCCATTATACGAGCTGAAACTTCGGCCATATTGGTTACGGCAAACTTAAAAACCTGCTGACCCTCTTGGTGCACAAAGTGCTGGCCCAATTCAACAGTCTCTTTGGAAGGCGGATACATTGAGCCGCCCGCTTTAATATTTAAAAACTGTCGACCAATCCCATCGCTGCGTAAAATGCTGTCCTGCATTCCTAGGCCTTCTTCATTAGGCTCTAATAACACAGCACCGCAACCATCTCCGAAAATAACGCAGGTGGTGCGATCAGTATAATCTATAATCGACGACATTTTATCGCCCGATACGACTAAAACTTTTTTGTAATTCCCTGATTCAATGTATTGAGCCCCCGTAGTAAGTCCAAACAAGAAACCCGAACAAGCCGCTTGTAAATCATAGCCAAAAGCATTGCTCATCCCCATCTCGGAGATTAGGTAAGAGGCCGTATTTGCCACGGGCATATCTGGTGTGACGGTACAAAAAATTACTACGTCTATGTCTTTAGGAGAGATTCCGCGCTTATCGAGAACCTGCTGAGCGGCTTTAATTCCCATAGTGGAAACTCCAGCTCCCTTCTCTTTTAAGATTCTTCTTTCTTTGATACCAGTACGGGTGGTAATCCACTCGTCGGAAGTATCTACCATTGTCTCGAGAACCTTATTGGTAAGTTTAAACTCGGGAAGGTAGGCTCCTACTGCGGTAATCGCTGCTTTTACTGCCATATTTTAATGCTAAGTACTGCTTAGTTGTCTAACAAAATTAGCAAGAGCAATTGACTCGGCGCTCAAAATCATGTTTTTTATTGCTTGCGGACCTGAGGCACCGTGGGCTAAAATCACATTTCCTTTAACCCCGAGAATGGGAGAACCGCCATGGTTCTCGTAATTGAGCTGCTGAAGAAAAGAATGCTTAAGGCCTAATTTTTGGCTAAGGCTGTAAAATGATTCTACTTGCTTTAAAACGATATTTCCAGTAAAACCATCACAAAGCAAAACATCTGTAGTGTTATCAAATAAATCGCGCGGCTCTAAATTTCCAGCAAAACGGATAGACTCTTGTTCAGCAAGAAGAGAGTGCGCCTTTTGGTAGAGCAAGTTCCCTTTTGTCTTTTCCTCCCCCGTATTTAGTAAGGAAACCTGAGGGTTTTTAATGCCCAACACTTTCTCCGCATACACCGTGCCAATACGGGCGAATTCTAGAAACTGTTCTGCTTTACAATCTACGTTGATTCCGACATCTAAAACCACCAGATTTTGCCCATTTGCCTTCGGGAAAACCGATACAACTACCGGACGACTAATTCCCTCTACCAAGCCGAGAATTTGCATGGCAGCCACCATTATCGCACCCGAATGCCCAGCACTGGCTACCGCCGAAATTTTCTGAGCTGCCGCATCTGCGAAAGCGCGCACTAAAGTACTGTCTTTCTTTTGCTGTAATGCCTTTACAGGATGTTCATCCATAGCGATATAATCACTACAAAGAACCTTCTCCAAATTAGGATTGTCTGGCACCAAAGCCAGAGCTTCGGCAGTGCCATAAAGCGCGATGCTCGTATCATCCCTCAGATCAGACCAAACGAGGTTTAGGCCCTCCATCACAACGGACGGGGCCTTATCGCCTCCCATTAAATCTATGCCCAGCTTTATCATAAAAAAAGGCAGTTTTTAATAACTGCCTTAAATACTGTATGCAATCAGCTACGCTAATTAAGCGGCAGCCTGATCTTTTTCCATTACCACTTTACCTTTATAGTAAAGTTTTCCTTCGTGCCAGTATGCACGGTGGTAAAGGTGAGCTTCACCAGTAACGGAACAAACCGCTACGGTAGGAACCTCAGCTTTGTAGTGGGTTCTTCTTTTGTCGCGGCGAGTTGTACTCTGTCTGCGTTTAGGATGTGCCATATCTCAAATAATTAATTCAATAAATCTTTTAACTTATCCCATCTGGGATCTATACTATCATCTTGTTCTTGTTCTTCTTCCACGTCTTCCTCTGGAACGGCATTTACTAAGTGTTTCTTAGCTTCATAATCCATTTCACCAGACTCAACTTGGGGATGCACCACTTTTAAAGGCTTTGCCAATACTGCTATTTCGTATAAATACTGCGCAATATTTACTTTGTGATCTCCATGCGGAATAATAAGTAGATCGTCCAAGCTATCATCAAACTCATCCCCAAATTTCACAATTAAGTGAGATTCTGCCTCTAAAGGAAACCAAAACGGCTCATTGCTTATATCGCAATACAACCATACTCGGCCCGTGAGCGTGAAACTGAGCTCCAACTGATTTTCCTTTTTTGTAAAAAGAACATCCGCTTGCAACTCTGCTTTTTCGAACTCCTCATAATCATAATGAGCAAAGAACTTTTCATCAATCTCAAAATCAAACTGATGCTCCCCTAACTTAAGTCCTGAGAATTGAATGTCATAGGCTTTCAAATTCTTCATTTCCACTGTTTTTTTTGGGGAGGGCAAATGTATAAAATTTTTAATCTCCCCAAGAGCTTTCTACTTTTTTTTGCCTTTGATTTTTAAGGGGTTGGAATTAATCTCCGAACTTATCCCTTTATTACGAATTAAGTCTATAGCTAAATAGAGCGATTGACGAAATGAACTAGGGTCTGCCTTAGCTTCCCCAGCAATATCAAAAGCAGTCCCATGATCGGGGCTAGTGCGAATGATAGGCAAGCCTGCCGAATAATTTACACCCTCTCCAAAGGCCAAAGATTTAAAAGGAATTAAACCTTGATCGTGATACATCGCTAAAATCGCGTCATACTTAGTATGCATTTGCGCCCCAAAGAAACTATCAGCGGGAAAAGGACCAAAAGCCATAATACCAGCTTCTTTAGCTTTTTCTATCGCGGGAAGCACCATTTCATCATCCTCTTTACCAATTACCCCTTTATCGCCCGCATGCGGGTTTAGGGCTAATACAGCTATTTTCCCTTTCGGTAGATGGAAATCATCTTTCAGGCTTTTTGCTAAACTTTGCAAACGGTTTACAATTAAATCTTCGCTTAAAGCTTCCGTCACTTTATCTAAAGGAATGTGCACCGTGGCCAGGGCCATGCGCATTTCATCACTCACTAGCATCATTAGCGCCTTCGATTTAAAGCGCGCCTCTAAATAGTCGGTATGCCCCGAAAAGCGAAATGAATCGCTTTGCATCGATTTTTTATGAATCGGAGCCGTTACCAAGGCATCGATTTTTTTAT
The DNA here is from genome assembly GCA_965658965.1 of Croceimicrobium sp. GTDB lineage: Bacteria > Bacteroidota > Bacteroidia > Flavobacteriales > Schleiferiaceae > Croceimicrobium. The sequence continues at coordinate 2,161 of CBFHVV010000130.1, read as the reverse complement.
CTTCAATCGCGCTACAAGCGGCATCTAAAGATGCAAGAGCCAAATTACCGGCTTCCTTACTAATGGCACCGAATTCAATTTTCACCTCTTCTTCGTAGATGTTAATCAAATTTGCCCGGTCTGGGTGCACTTGTGAAAAGTCCTTGCAAATATTAAAATTGAAATCGCGCATATTTATTGCATTGCGATGGTATGAGGCCGCTTTGGTAGAACCAAAAACCACTGGCGTACATAGATCCAAAAGAGCTGGGTCTGAAAATGATTTGATAATCAACTCCATTCCAATCCCATTAACGTCTCCTATGCTAATCCCAATAATGGGTTTTCTTCCTTGCTCGCCCATTATTGTGATTTTAAGAATTGATACATCAAACGCACCCCTATTCCTGTGCCACCTTGGCTACGATAATGATCGGCACTATTTAAAAACGCTGGGCCTGCAATATCTACATGAATCCAAGGATAATCGGTAAAATGCTCTAAAAACTTACCCGCGGTTATCGCGCCTGCCTCCCGGCCCCCGATGTTTTTCTGATCGGCAATGCTCGACTTTAATAATTCATCAAACTCATCCCAAAAAGGAAAACGTGCCACTCTTTCGTAGCACTCCCTTCCAGCCGAATCTAGCTTAGCAAAGTCCTCATCTTCGGCAGTACCCATCGCTACCACACCATATTTACCAATAGCCATGGCTGCAGCGCCGGTTAAGGTTGCTAAATCTACCACCACTTTCGGCTTGTAATTTTTGGCATAAGCCAAGGCATCTGCTAAAAGCATTCTACCTTCGGCATCGGTATTTAATACCTCAACGGTAGAGCCATCATACATTTTAACTACATCACCTGGCACGTAGGCATTTTCACCAGGACGGTTATCGGTGGCCGGTATTAAACCAATCACGTGAATTGGTAATTCGGCTTTGGCCGCGGCGTTTATCGCACCAATAACAGCAGCCGCTCCCCCCATATCACTCTTCATTGAGTCCATAGAACCTGCGGTGGGCTTTAAGCTCATCCCACCCGTATCGTAAACCACGCCTTTACCTACTAGCACTATCGGTTCAGTATTTTTAGCTTGCGCCGATTTGTACTCTAAAATGCTAAAGGTCGGCGGATCTTGACTACCGCGATTTACCGCAAGTATGCCTCCCATTTTTAAAGCTTCAATCTTCTTCTTATTAAAAACCTCTACCTTAAAACCGTTCTTTTCGCCTAAGGCTTCGATCTCCTTAGAAAGTGTTGTTGCAGTTAAATAACTCAGCGGCTCATTAACTAAGTTTCGCGCCGTATAGGTGCTTTCCACCACCGCTTGTAATTCTTTCATTAAAGCGGCTCCCATTTTTGCAAATACAATTTCTTGCAAACTTTGCTTCTCTTCTTTACGAACAAAATATTTGGTAAAGCGATAGGCTCCAAGAGCTAGGCCTTCTGCAAAAGCGCATTGCTGTGCCTCCTCTAGGGTAGAGCTTATTAAAACTTTTTCGGCTTTCTCCGCACTTAAAGTAGAAACCATTTTATTTGCCAATAGTCGCAGTTTTTCCATGCGAGCAAAAGGCTCTTTGGCCTGCGCATCCGCAAAAGCGATAAAGATATTTACCGGATTTTGGGGGAAATAAATAAAGCTAGCAGCCTTTAAGTTTTCCTTCACATAATCGCGCTGCTGCTCGGATAAGGCAGTATCTGCTAATTGGTTAAAATCGTTGATGAGATATATTTCGTGGCTCAATTTCTCATTCGCCACCTGAGTTCTAAAATTCATAATAAAGAATCTTTAAATTTGGACAAAGTTATCATTTCGAGGCGCGAAACAATAAAAGCTTTTTAAAGACCAACACAATTGGCCGTTTTTTGCGTTAGAACAAAGAGAGAAGAACTGCAATTGGCAATATGAAGAAAGTCGCTACCCTATTTTTTGGAATTTGTTTTTTCGCCCTGCAAGCGACCCATAATCGTGCGGGGGAAATTACTTATCGGTGGCTAAACGGCTTTACCTATGAAGTTACCATCACCACTTACACGCGCGCTTGTGAATTGTGTGCCGATCGCTGCGAACTAACCATTAATTGGGGAGATGGGAATAGCGATATACTGCTGCGAAACAATGGCAATAATGTGCGCTGCTTGAGCGGACGAGATGGCGTTATTATCGACCCCGTAAATCG
>CBFHVV010000129.1:0-5666 GCA_965658965.1 Croceimicrobium sp. | reverse complement strand
AATTTCGGCTTTAGATTCGCTTATTGCCTTACCCATTTCGATGGTGATGGTAGAGGCTAAATCATCTTTTTGCGCACGAAGTAGATGGGCGAGCTCTATAATCGCTCCTTTTCTATGCTTTAAATCTATTTTCTTTAATTCACTAAAGGCGGTATTCGCTTTTGCTAGATGCGTCATTACCAGCGACCGTTCCATTAATGGAAATTCGGCTAAATGCTTCTGATTATAGGGGTTTACACTGCGATATACGTCCATCTTCGAATACTATTTTTAGAGATTCATTAGAATATATGAAGTTTACCGGATCTTGCAAGCTTAAAAGCCCCAAAAGCTCAATCGATCCCTCGCGATATTCCAAAATCCCATGAAGATGAGTTAAGTCCCCTAAATCATCTAGAATATAATAGCTCTGAAACTCCCCCTTAATCACTTCTTGCTTTAGCTGTAGAGTGATATCACAAACTTGCCCAGCATATTTAACTTCTCGCAAAAGCAGGTCCCGTAAGCTTTGTTCGTTCTCTGGAATCGTCTCATAATCCTCCACCCGATAAGGCGTCCATGTGCCCCTTGCAATAAAGTTAAAAGCATGCAATAGGTTATGCATTATCAATTGCCGCGCTTTGTTGCGCGTTGGATCTTCGGGATGGGCACCAGCCTCAAGTAAAACACAGGGAATACCCGCCGCCATTAGATTATCGCCTACGGCTCTTGGATAAAATTCATCGCTATACTTTCCGAAATGGTCTTTTAAAATTCCTTCAGTACTATGGTGCATTGCCGCAATTAGACGCATGGCCTTAATTCTTGCATCACTTTTAGAGCGATTGTAGTCTGGCGATGCGGCTAAATAACTTAGAGTAGCACAATTGGGCTTATTGCCTACCGAAAAAATACTGCGCTGATCGTGGAGATTAAAGGCCCAATCTGGTTTCAGCTTAGCAAGTAAAGAGAAAAAAGCGCGCATTTCTGCCGATTGCTGCTTTACCGCATCGCGGTTCATATCAACCAATTTGGCATTACGTCGGGTAAATAATTTCGCACCATCGGGGTTTAACATGGGAATAAAGGAGATGGTTAAACTCTCGTAAAGATCATTCACGCTAGAAACTGCCTGTAGCTGGTGGAAAAAGTCAATAATATCTACTAAAGCTAAAGTAGCAGTAGCTTCATTCCCGTGCATTTGCGACCAAAGAACTACTTTGATAGAACCTCTACCCCACTGCAGGAAGCGTAAAGGTCTTCCTTCCTCACTTTTACCAAACTCGGTAAGTTTAAAATCCTCATAATTAGACCACTTTTTAAAGTAGGGCTCTAAGTCTTCTGGACTTAACCAAGGACCTTCTATATTTTGTTGCCAGGATTGATTTTGTAGTTCTGCTAGCATAGCCTTTATCTATTAAAAATGCTCATCACTTGAATGCCTTACAAATAACGCTATTAAGTTTAAGTTAAGGAATAAGGAAAGCGGCTTTTTAGGCTTAACTTCGGCCTTTTAAATAAATTATTGATGAATAAGATTGCATTACTTTTTACTTTAAGTGCCATAAGTTTAAACCTTATATCACAAGACATTAAGGTTGTTAATGGACCCGTTTTAGGCTATGCCGAAATGCGCGAAGCCTTGATCTGGCTTCAGCTTTCGGAAAGTGGCTCCGCTTATGCCATTTATGACGATCTAAGTACTAAGGAGAAAGAAGAATTCCGCAGTGAAACGGTTAGCACCTCGCCTTCAGTAGCCAACACTCTTAAACTACGCTTTAATCAAGTAGAACCGGGCAGAAAGTACAGTTATGATATCTATGTAAATGACCAAAAACAGAATTTTGATTTCCCATTAGAATTTGAAACCGAACCTTTATGGGATTATCGCACTGAGCCGCCTAGTTTTAGCTTCGCTACGGGCAGTTGTATTTATGTGAATGAAAGCGAATATGACCGCCCCGGCAGACCTTACGGTGGAGAATACGGCATTTTCGCAGTTATTGAAAAAATGAAGCCAGATGCCCTACTCTGGCTGGGTGACAATACATATCTGCGCGAAGCAGACTATTTTACACGCACCGGTTACCTAAAACGGTACACGCACAGTCGCGCTATTCCAGAACTACAATCCTTAATGGCTGGGGCTAATAACTATGCCATTTGGGACGATCACGACTTTGGGCCTAATGATGCCAGTGGCTCTTGGATTCACCGTGATTTAGCTTTAGAAGTATTTAAACTCTTTTGGCCTAACCCCAGCTTCGGCTACCGTGATATGCCGAGCACCTTTAGCGCTTTTAACTACCGAGATTGTGATTTTATAATGATGGATAACCGTTTTTACCGCAGTGAAGTAAATAGCCAAGGTGAAGGCCAAATCTTCGGCAGAAAACAAGCAGATCGCATGATAGATTTACTAAAACAAAGCCGTGCCCCCTTTAAATTCGTTTTAAGCGGGGGACAATTTTTAAATACCGCTAAGGTTTATGAAAACCACAGTAATTATGCCGCCGAAAGAGCTTATATTATTAAACGCATTGAAGAAGAGAATATAAAAAATGTGGTTTTTCTTACTGGTGATCGTCACCACAGTGAATATTCACGTATGCCTCTAAGTAATGGCAATACCATTTACGACTTCACCATTTCACCTTTAACCAGCTCTGCCAATACTAATGTAAAAGAGCAAAATGAATGGCAAGTTGAAGGCAGTCTAATCCAAGAGCGAAATTTTGCTATTGCTACCATTTCCGGACCTCGAAAAGAGCGTGTTCTCAATTTTAGCTTTTACTCAAATACTGGTAAACTACTAAAAAGCTACAAGATTCTTGAATAAACAATTATAAATATTTAATTTTAATTAATTATTCCTCAGGCACTTAATACCTACTCAGTGAAGTAAAGATATAGTTAAGTTTAAAACATAGTTTTCACATTTCTAAAGGGTTTGTTACTTTTGTATAACAAACCCTTTTTTTATGGATCCAATTGCCGAAAGAATTCGCGAGATTATTGATTTTACTGGCTTAAGCAATAAAGATTTTGCTGAATCAATAGACGTAGCACCCGCGATTATCAGTCACATACTAAGTGGGAGGAATAAAGCATCTCTTCATATTGTGCAGCAAATTACAAATGTATATACAAATGTTAACTTGACCTACTTACTAAATGGAGATGGGAGTTTAATTAAAGAAGCAGAAACGACAAAGAGGCAATTAAGCCCTTATGATGAAGGAATTAGAAAAGTTGCTGCTCCTACTGGTGCACCAGTGCCTAAAAAGCAGATTGAAAGCCCTGAACCTGAAATAAACAAAGAGGCAAAACAAGCTAATCAACAGGAAAGTGAAGAGTTAACAAATGTATATACAAATGTTAATCGGAAGAATGGACGTACTATTGAGCGGGTCATTATATTCTATTCAGATAAGAGCATGGAAGAGTATCAGCCCTAAGATTGTTTGACTTAAAAGTCAAATAGTCTTTAACCAATCATTTCTTGATCCCTTTGCTTCTACTCATTTTTCATTCCTATAGATTAAGCGTTAGTAGGTTTAGCGAAGGCTGCAAATTCCTTAAAAGGCTTTGTTAGAAATGACTGAAGTAATTAGTGAGAAACAGAAAGGCTTGAGCCTACTAAACCTGAACTTCTGCTGATTAAATCAAGAAAATTCAACCAACAATTTGCTGTTAATATTAATAGGTTTAAGATTTTTATTTAACCCACCAATGGTTAACTTTGCGCCATTACAAAACAGATATGAAAAAAGAAATCGCTCTAGCTTTAGCCTTAATTGTCTTAGCCATTAGCACTCGCCTTCTTCCCCACTGGCCTAATTTCACCGCTTTGGGAGCAGCTGCTTTGTTTACAGGAGCCATTTACAAGAGAAAGTCTTTGGCCTTTATAATCCCACTAGTATCCTTGTTTTTAAGCGACCTAATTATCAATAATATTATTTACGCATCTTTCTATTCTAGTTTTAAGATCTTTACGGATGGGTTTTATTTCATGTATTTGGGAGTTATCTTGGCCGTATTAGTAGGAAGTTTTGCCTCCATATCTAAAAAGAAGCCTCAAAATATAGCTTTTGCCGCATTATCCTCTTCAATTTTATTCTACTTAGTAACCAATTTCGGGGCGTGGCTGGGAAATCCTATGTATTCTCAAAATTTCTTTGGCTTAATAAATTCTTACATCGCAGGTCTGCCATTTCTTATTAATGGTAGCATTGCAAGCCTAATTTATGGTTACGGAGTTTTCGGTGCCTACTGGTACTTTAGTAAGAAAGAAGTTTTTCGCTTAGAGTCTAATTAGTCCGTTTTTATTACAAGCAAAAACTTAGATTATCACGCAGTGCTAGGATTCTATTTACTCCTAGTAATTTAATTCATCCAAAAGGGATTGAAATACTTGTAATTCACCTGCCAAATAGAAAGGTTCAGTAAATCGATATTGACCGGTAGATAATTTGGGGATTTCCACCTTCAAGCCAAACTGTTCCTTTTCGCTCGTAAAAATTCCAGTGTTCGCGAAAATGCAGTAGTCCAAGCATTTTGAATCTATTCGGCTGCATAAAAATGCGGCAATTTTTGCCATGGGCGAGCTGAGTATTAATGGAACTCCTTGCTCTGCTCCTTTTAAAATCGCTCCACAAAGGGCAGCTGTTTCAAAAGAACCATAAAAACTAAGAATAGTAAAAGGATCATGGCTAAGTGGATGTCTCCGTAAAGATTTACTAAGATCATCTATCCGATTACTCTCGAATTGAGGGAGCAAGTTTTCTTCCCACAAATCGGCCAGTGATCGATCTTTCAGAGCTGCTAAAAGAGCAAAATAGGACAAGTCTTGGCCCTGACCAAAACTATTGAGAAAGAGAAAGTTCACACCTTCAAATTGTTCCCTTTCCACTAATTTCTGTCCTATGGCAAATGCTTCTTCACATTCTGCGGTAGTCATTGCGGGATAATCAGCAAAATTGGCACTACCAGAATTTACTCGAGCATTTATAAAACCCTGCCCGCGATGCATCCAAAAAGTCGAATTATTTTCATCTGACTGGAAAGCGCCCAAATCGACAATACGATGACTTAAAGGTGTTTTTTCGTGCGCTTGTAAAAAGTAATAATTGGGTTTTGATAAAATATGTAGAATACTGGCATGACTATCACTAAACTCATCATGGGTCGTATCTAATGATTTAGACACCCCGTGATCGGCTACAAAAGTGAGAACACTGGGCTTTAGGCGAGGGAGGGGAAATTTTCCGTGAATTAGTGCTAAGCGCTGTAAGAGAGGCTCGAAATGACCTAAGTCCTTTTCTTGCTGTCCTTTTACAAGCAAACAATCCCTTAAGCTTCTACTTTTCGGTAAATTTTGAATTCCCTTTATGTTGAGTTGCGATTTATCTAAAAACGACATTTTTAGGTTTAACCCCAATTTTTATGCTGGTTTTTAAATTTCCTGAAGGACTATAAACTTGTAAATCACCATCGTTTTCTACATCGTCTGGCAATCTTGTGGCATATAGTTCTAATTCTAAAGCGTCAAAGGTAAGCGTATAGTAATTGCCTGTAATCATTGGCGACTCCTCTACTTTTTTATCAAATGTAGACATACTGAAAATAGAACCGGTAGGACTATTTCCTATATAAAATAGCTGATTTCCCTCACGATTTATGGTAAG
>CBFHVV010000128.1:0-5709 GCA_965658965.1 Croceimicrobium sp. | reverse complement strand
ATTCGCATTTATAATTTAAAATGGCCCTGTATTTGTTTACAGGGCTCTTTATTTTAACATCTTTTTCAATGAAATTACGATTAGCGAGCCTGGCTCTTTTAGCAGTTTTTATTACTGCCTGCGGTGGTCAAAAACCAGTGACTATCAATACCATTCGACCTGCGGATATTGGCATTGACCCCAACATCAAAACCATTCTTATTGTAGACCGTACCAAGCCTTCTAAAGAAAATAAATGGTTAAATATTGGCGAGGGCATCCTCACGGGAGAAGGGATTGAAGGCGATAAAGCCGCTGCTCAGGCAGTGGTTAATAGCTTAAAAAATCAATTGCAAATTTCTCCCCGTTTCCAAGTCTTAGTGGCCAGCCAACGTTTAGAAGGAAATTCTTTTTCAGCCGCCTTTCCAGAGCCCATAAATTGGTCCACCCAGCAAAATCTGTTAAATCGCTATCAGGCAGATGCCTTAGTAGCAATAGAAATCGTTGATTCAGACTTTATTATTACTAATGGAACTCGTAAGGTAAAACGCACCGTGGGTACAGGCGAAAATAAACGCACCATAGAAGTAGATGAATGGTACGCCGAGGGACTTGGAAATATTAAAATTGGTTTAAGATTGTATGATCCTGCCAATCGCGAAATTATCGATCAACAATTATTGGATGAAACTAATACTTGGCAAGGGGCAGCAGATAGTAAGGCTGGTGCTATTGCTGCGCTTATTAATCGTAATGCCGCAACCCGTGAATTAGCCAATCGATTAGGACATGAATATGCCTATAAAATTGCTCCGATGCCCGTGCAATTGCGACGTGTTTTTTATACAAAATCAAAAGATTATCCTGCTTTGGAGCAAGGGGCTCGCATGGCTGAAGTTAATGACTGGCAAGGTGCTATTGCAGTGTGGGAAAAGGCCATTCCTCAGGCAGCAGAGAAGGAGGCAGGCCGAATGACTTATAATATTGCGGTAGCTCATGAAGTTTTGGGTAACCTTATGGAAGCAGAAAAATGGGCACAGCAGGCTTATTCTAAATATGGGAATAAAACGGCAAGGAGCTATGCTACTCAAATACAGCGGAGAATAATGCAGTCGCAAATTTTAGAAAATCAAATGAAATAATGGATTTTACCGTACTATTTTCCCTCGACGGACTAATTGCCTTTTTAACTTTAAGCCTCTTAGAAATCGTTTTAGGAATAGATAATATCATCTTCATCTCGATTTTAACCAATAAGCTGCCCGAGGAAAACCGTCCTCGAGCTCGCTTTGCAGGAATAGCCCTAGCTTTAGTATTTCGCATTATCATGCTATTAGGTATAACCTGGATTATAGGCCTCACGGAGCCGCTTTTTGAAGTTCTGGATTTTGCTTTAACGGGTCGTGACTTAGTTTTGCTAGCCGGTGGGCTTTTTCTTATTGCTAAATCTACCAGTGAAATTCATCATAAAATGGAAGATCAAGAGTCTGGTTTTGAAAAGACTAAAGAAAAGAAAAGCAATGGTAATTTTATGGCCATTATACTACAGATTGGTTTACTCGATATTGTTTTCTCTTTCGATTCGATCCTAACGGCCATCGGTATGACCGAGGAATTGGCAATTATGATTTTAGCCGTGATCGTATCGCTAGTAGTGATGTTAATTTTTGCGGGTAGAATTGCTGCCTTTATAGAAAAACACCCAACGCTGCAGGTTTTAGCACTTTCTTTCTTAATCCTAATCGGGGTGGTTTTAATTGCTGAAGGCTTGCATCAGCACATAAGCAAAGGCTATATTTATTTTGCGGTTGCATTTTCACTTACCGTAGAAGCGGTAAACATAAAAGTGCGTAATCAAACGAAAAATAAAAAAGTATAATAGCTTTTACCTATTAGACTCTTATTTCTTTGCATAAAATCATAAATTCGCGACAATAATAAATTCCTATATAAAATGAGAAAAACTCTACTTTCACTTGTTGCTTTATTCGCTTTCGGAGCGGCTTCAGCACAAAACGATGTAAGCATCACGCTAAACTCACCAACTGGAGGGTCTAGCATTGGCCCAGGTTTACCCCTTAGCTTTGACGTAACTATGACTAATTTAGGTACGCAAGCAGTAACGGCTAATGATACCTTAATTTATTTCCCAACCATCGCTGGTAATCTATTAACCACTACACAAAATGGACAAACAGTTACTGTTGCATTTAGATTAACGGGTACAAATATTCCTACCAACGGTTCTGAAAACCGTAGTGTAAACTTTGGTGGATTAACTTTAACTGGAGCGCCAGCAGGTAATATTGACTTTTGCGGAAATGTAATCGCCATAGGACCAAACTGGAACAATGTAACGGAAGATGACACTACCAATAATAGTAGTTGTGCATCGGTTGTTTACGATCCAAACGGCGGAATTGGTATTGCAGAAAACGTATTAAGAGGCGAAGTTAAAGGTTTAGCTATAGTGGATGCTTCTTATGCAAATGGCGGTACTTACTTTGTTGAGGCTTACAACCTTGGTTCTAGCAGTGCCAGTGTTTCTTTTGTAGATCTAACTGGAAGAACTCTATTAACGCAAGAGTTTGAAGTAAGAAACTCAGAACTTAAGGGTGAAATTTCTTTAAACAGCATTCCAAGAGGAGTTGTTTTAGCAGTACTTTCTGTAGATGGACAGGCAGTAAGCACTAAAAAAGTAGTTGTAGGTCAATAAAACACCTATAATGCGATAAAATAAAAGCGGCTCCCTGATTACAGAGAGCCGCTTTTTTGATGACTGAAAAATGATAGATTGTAATCCTTATTTTACTAAAACTTTAATGCTGCTGGATAATTGCGGTCCGTAAGAACGGTGGTAACCATCAGCAAATTGCATGGTTAATTTATGCATACCAGGCATAAGGTCTAAAGAATCGCTTAATTGACCTTTACCATAATGAATGTTTACACTATCTGCTGGCACAGTTCCACCTACTGGGATAAAACCACTATTAATGATAATATGGTGATGACCCTTACCTTCATTCACTGCTCCGGCTGGCTCAACTTCCATGCCTTCAATACCAAATTCTACCAGAAATGGACTACTTACTGTATCCCCATCATTTAGATTAGCGAAAAAGACCTTAGCTCCTTCGGGCACTGCGGGTGGCTGATTCGCATCTTCTTCGCTTGTTTCAACTTTTGGTTCTTCACTAACCGCATCTGTAGCTGTTTCCGTTGACTGAGAGTTACAGGCAGAGAATAGGGCTAGAGCTGCGAATACTGATAAATACTTCTTAATCATAATTTAAATTTTATCAAAGATAAGCTCATTATCGATACAAGAAAAGTAATGTCCATAAGCCTCAGTTTGGAGATGAAGAAAAGGACTAAGATTTAAGTAGTTTTAAATTACTGTTTATTAGTGTTTTACATTTTAAAATTCCCTAAAAATTGTTATTAATAATTAGTTGTTAATATAAATCTAAATATTGGCTATCAATAACTTAGGATAGCACTATTTTTGTTTCACAACCTCTGTATGTTTGATTATGAAAAAACTAATCTTCTTTCTTAGCTTTTATATTTTAAGTTTTAGCCTAAGCTCTCAGCATATCAATGATTTAGAAGATCTTAATCTTGATTTTTCATGGAGTAGCGATTGGTCTTATCGCTACGACTATCAAATTATTTCACCTCATGATAGCAGTCTCTTAGGAAAGCTGACTAAAGTCTCGGAAAATTTCTGGCAAAAAGAAATTTATGACCTGCAAGGAAATTGGCTCGATACCTACCGTTATGTAAAAGAAGATAATGGTCATGTTTTTATTGCCATGGGAGAATCTATTATAGATGACCGATACTATCAGAATACCAATCTGCAGAAGCGGGTTATTGCTAAAAATGGAAAGGCTATTGAAGCATGGAGTATCTCCTATAATGAAGAGTCTCAAATTCAGCGGTACAGCATTGAGGATAGTTTAAGTGTAGTTGAGAAAGTATTCTTTTATGATTCTCTAAATCGGCTAGAGCGGATTAAAGTTTTTAAAGATGGAGAATTCGTTGAGCAAGAGCAATACACTTATACTAAGTCAGGAGCGCTCGAGAAACAACTCACCCTCACATCAAGTTTGGATTCACTCTTTAAAGTTGAATATGTTTTTGAAGGCGAGAGAATAATGAGTAGTCGTTCCTTAAGGTATCAAGATGAAGATTGGATCTTAAAGGCCTCTGAAAGTTATCAATACAGCTCTTCGCAAACTTTACTCTCCATTAATTTCCTTACTTATTCCACGCAAGGCAACTGCATTTTCAGTAGTACAGAAAGCTATAATTCCCTTGGATTAGTTGAAAGCCGCGAACAAATTGACTTAATTAGTGGTGATTGGCAATTAATAAAAAGCTTTTACCAATCTTCCGAACAGGGTATTATTGTGCTAGGGGCAGAGTGATAATTGCCTAAATTGCAATGAATTTACATTTATTAGCATTATGGCTCTATGCCGCACCATTAACCATTTAAGACTCCTGGTGATTTTTGTTATTAGCTTAGAGCTCATTGGAGTGGTACTTCACCTGAAGCAAATGGGGCTCTTAAAGCAAATCCTTAGCGGTGAGTTGGTTTCTACTGCAGAAGTAAATAAGTCTACTTCTTGGGGAAACATGCAGTTTATAGTGCACTTGGCCCTCTATTCTTTTGCCTGCCTTTTTTTTCTACGCTGGACTTACGTTTCGCAATTCGTTTCAAAAAAGGTAAACGCGCAGCCGCTGAAATCTCTAGTGCAAGTGATATTACTATGGATCATTCCTATTGCAAATTTAATTAGGCCGATCCAATATATTTCTGAGATTCTTCTTCGCCAGTACCCTAAGAGCGATGTTAGGGCTCTTAAGTCTTATCAGACCACTATTAAATCCTGGTGGATTCTGTGGTTGATTTCAGGACCAATAGGCCGCTTTTTCATTTATATCTCTTATCCCGATACTAACCTGGACAGATCCTTAACTTATCTCATTCTTTATATAATCATCGAGCTACTTTCTATTTTAACTGGAGTATTATTCATGGTGATATTAAGTCGTCAATACAAGTTTATTCGCAGAAATAGTGATGGTTTAGCCACTATGCATTAAATTAATTTAAGCTTCGCTATTAAAATCAGCCTGCTAATCCTCTGTTGGCCATAAGGTTACCACGATAAGAATAATTAATTGTTAATTTTAGTGACTTTGTGTTTTGCACGTTAGCATCTAGTATCTTTGAGGAACATTTTAACCAATTCTTACTGAAGGTTTTAGTAAGGAATTTTTAAACTGTTTCGTTCTATATTTTTTTTTCAATTTTTATTTTTTTCAAATGAACATTTTTGTTGCAAGGCTGGACTATTCAGTTCAGGAAGAGGAGCTGAGAGACGCCTTCGAAGCTTACGGTGAGGTATCATCCGTAAAAATTATTATGGACCGTGAAACTGGTCGCTCTAAGGGATTTGGTTTCGTGGAAATGGACAATGATGCAGATGGTAACAACGCTATCGAGGCATTAGATGGAGCAAGCATTAAAGGTCGCGAAATCGCAGTTAAAGAAGCTCGTCCGCAGGAGGAGCGTCGTTCAAACAACCGCGGTGGCGGTGGTTTTGGCGGTCGTGACCGTTACTAGATAAATTTTATTTAGCGAAAATTTTAGTCCTCACCTTAACGGGTGGGGACTATTTTTTTGGACTAATTGCTACTTTATTAATACCTTGA
>CBFHVV010000127.1:564-5760 GCA_965658965.1 Croceimicrobium sp. | reverse complement strand
TCTATCATCATTTTCTTTGGCCTGCTCAATATCTGCCTGAGCATTAGGGACCATGCTGCGAAACTTGTAAATTTTAAAATCTGTTCCTCTGTAACCAGAGCGCCACTGCGAAAATAAGATAGACCCCTTGCCAGAGAAACGTACACCTAAAGCGATAATTGGTCCCAAAATAGGATAAAGACAAATAATTAAGATTAAACTGATAAGTACATCTTCCAGCCTTTTGATGAGGCGATTATGCCAAAACTCCAGCGGCTCTTTTTGAAAGCTCAAAACCGGGGAATCATCGTAAAAAGTTATTTCCAGAGATTTAGCAGGAGGTAGTCCCAAATCGGGTAAGGCACGAAAACGCAACAGTTTCTGCTCTGCTAAGTAGTAAAGCTCCCTAAAGCGTTGATCTCGTAAATCATAGGCTACAAAAATCTCATCGGCTTCCAAGCGATCTATATCCTGCTCCAGTTCATTTTCCTTACGGGCAAAACCTTCACTGTGCAGCGAGTTATTATAGGTGGCAATAATTTCAATTCCTAAATCTGGGCGCTTAGCCACTGCATCTGCAAAAGCGCTTAAAGAGGGTAAATCACCCACCAAAATAACTTTTCGCAAAGCTTTATTTCGGCTACGAAGCCCTTGAAGAAAGCGCCTAAAAAAGAAGTGCCAAGTAAAAATACCCAGACTAAGACCTAGGTAAAAGTAAAAAATAAAGAGCCGGCTATACGCCTCACTTTTTTGTAAAATAACCAAGAGCAGCAAGAGAAGAAAAAGATGCCCAGACCAAACTTTGATGGTTTTACTTAAGGCCTTTCGAGGCTCAGTATTAAAAGCACTATGATAGGTTTTGAAAGCAAAACTTAACAGAAACCACAACAGGTTTATAATAACCCACAATTGTAAATAGTAGTTGTAATACTCGGTTGCCGCTAAATCTACATTAGCAAAGCGTAAGAATAGCGCTAGAAAGAAACTTCCGTTTACAATAGCCAAGTCACCTAATAGGATTAAAACTTGCGAAAAGCGTGCGTGATAACTCGGCATTAAATTTTATTCTGCGGTAAAAATAAGGGCTGCTCTCTTCTTTTGAAAGTCATCCCAAGTACTTTCCTTCTCTTTTTTAAAGGCCTCTAAGCTAGCAGAATCTTTTTTATATAATGCTATCAATGCTTCTCGAGCGGCTTTACTTAATTTCCAATTACGATTAAAAAGAGCCGTAAATAAGCATTCTAAGCTCTTTTGATCTGTCTGCCCGAAATATGCTAGATAGGCAATCGCTTCCATACGCGTTAAAAAATCAAAAGATTGCGTGCTAAAATCTTGAATAGCAGCGTAGGCTTCTTGTTCGCGGAAAAAAAGCACCCGGTAAAACAAAGTACTTAAATACACTTTATAGGCAGGAAAACCAGGCTCTTCTTTAAACTGGGGATCAAGTAACCACCCATTGGCATTGGGAGTTTTCAAATTTATACTTTTATGTATGCTTGCTACCCGCACATCATAGCTTGGCCCATTATTGCGTAATTTTTCAAATAATTCGGGAAACTGATTTGTTTCACTTAAACCCAAGGCGGCAAGAATGAGGGGTGGTTGCTCACTTTCTAAGGCAAACTTCAAATAAAATTCGGCTTTTTTTGGATTCTCTTCTAAGCTAAAAATCTGTTTTAAAACCTCAGCCTTTAAGGCAGAGTAAGTACTGCTTGACAATAATATCTTCTCTAAAAACTGATAATTCTCTTTATTAGCCCCTTTAATGTTTTGCACGATACGCAGCTTTTCCAAAACTGGAAGTGTATCGTTATAATAGGCACGCCATAGTTTATCGCTCTTTTGCAGATCTAAATTCACCAAGACTTCGCTCGCGTTTAAAATCGCAAAATTATTGGCAGACTCGGGAAGTTCAATAGCAGTATCGCCCACCGGCAACAAGTGTTCTTGCTCACTTAAAACCTGATCATCTTTAAAAAACCGAAATCTCAAAGCTTGCCCAAGTGGCTTATCCAAAGTTACTTGCAAATGGTTCTTGCTTATCATTGCCCTTAAGCTAGGTTCGGTATCTGCATAAAGCCAGGTATCAAAAAACTCTGCCAGCGAACAGTCACAAACCTCCTCCATTACAATTTGTAGGCTATCGCTATCTACAACGCCAAAAGCATATTTGCTTAAAAACTCTTGGTTAGCACGCTTAAAGTTCTCCTTCCCAATCTTATGCGAAAGCATATAAAGCAACCAAGCCCCTTTTTGATAAAAACGTGAAGAGCCTGCTTGTGGATGCGCTAAGGGCAGCGGCCCAGATTGAGTAGCTGCTATAATTAATTGCTTGGCCTTATACCGCTCCCAGTCGAAATAATCTTGTCCATAAAGATGTGCTTCGCTCAGCCATTGATAATAAGTGGCGTAACCTTCATGCAGCCAATGATGCTTACTACTACTGGCGGTTACCAAATTACCAAACCACTGATGAGCTAATTCATGCGCATTTACATAGGTATAATTCCGATCTGGAAAAGCCAGTGAGTCTACTAGAAAAAAATCGCCAAAAATGGTAGCCGTGGTATTTTCCATGGCACCGTGTCGAAAATCTTGAACCGGAACCTGCTTGTAATTTTGCCAAGGAAAAGGAATGCCAATTTCGGTCTCCATAAAATCGAAAATCTCCTCATTTTTATAATAATAAAAAGCATAATCATCCGCTCGGTCGGGATAGAAATATTGCTCTAATGCTATTCCTGCCGCACTTTCTGTTGCCTTACTATCATATTTACCAATACTTATCGCAATTAAGTAAGAGCTCATCGGCTGCTCCATTCGGTAATGCCAAACTGTATTTTCCCCCTTACGGGAGATGGAATCCAAGCGACCATTGGCCATTACTTGATAGTTTGAGGAAAACTCTAAATCGCAAGAAAAGATCAGCTTATCTGTTTGATCATCAAAATGTGGAATCCAATGACGGTGATCAATTCCCTGTCCTTGAGTCCAGATCTGCCGGCGAGCGCGACGTGTTTCATCTTGCCAACCAATAAAATATAAGCCCTTGCGGGGATGCGCTTGGTATTTAATTTCCAAGCAATTTGTATCTAAAACTGTCTCTGCCTTAATAAAGATTGCCGTATCATTCTGACGAAAATTATAATCTTCACCATTCCATACTAGTTTTTCTACATTTATACCAGGAGCATTAAGATAAAACTCTTGTCCTGCCGATAAATCTCCTATAGATTGAGTGAGTTCGGCCTCTACCCTTTCTGCAACAGTATCAAAACGAGCTCTTAAATGCAGACTTAAAAAGTCTTGACCGACTAAATATTTGGGGCCAAAAAAAAGACCGATGAAGATCATCGGTCTTAAAATATTTCGGGTGATTTGCATCATCTTTTACTGAGGTTAATTTCGCGAGCTTCGCCTTTAGCTTCTAGTTCACGAAGGTACGATTCAAGATCAGATTGCGACATTCCATCAGATAGTCCTTTTTTTGCATTGGCATTTAAGATATACACTTTAAAAAAGTTGGTTCCGAAAGGGGCCTCGGTTTGCAGATCAGACTCTTTAATAACAAAGCCAACAAAGCCTAAGCCGTAATACATACTATACTCGCGGGTAAAACCATTGAAATTTACGGTATTAGGTAAAGTGTAAGTAACATTGTCTACCAATTGATAGCCAATTACCACCCCATTATTGTATGTAAATTGATCCAACTCAGGGGCATTAAACTCCACATAGTATTGAAAGTCATTATCACCAGGTTGATTAAATGGCAACCAATCTTGTTCAAAAGCGGTGGCATCGATTATGCGATAAGACAAACCGGGTCCCGGAGGCCCAACCGGTCCGGGTGGTCCGGCCACGTTACTTTCGTAAGAGCAAGAAGCTAAGGTAAAAAGGACGATGAAGGAATAAAGTATCTTTTTCATGGTGTTGGTGTTTCGTTTTTTTAAGTATTTAAATAATCGTGCCAGAAAATGATTCACACCTTTTGAAGCGCATTTTTTAGCTAATCCGACCCCAATCAACTTTGCCATGCTTGCGGCGGTCAAATTCATGCAGTATACTGCGGTGTGCCTCTTGCTCTATGTTAGGATCAGCCGCAAATAAGTCTTCCAAAGCGCGGCGCGATAAATCCATAAGCGGACCATCATGTCTAAGGTCGGCCAAGTTTAAATCGAGATTTCCACTTTGACGGGTTCCTAAAATGTCTCCCGGGCCTCTTAATTTCAAATCCACATCGGCAATTTCAAAACCATCTTGGGTGCGAACCATGGTTTTTATGCGGGTTTTAGCATCCTGACTAAGTTTAAAGCTAGTCATTAAGATGCAATAGCTCTTTTCGGCTCCTCGCCCTACTCTGCCGCGCAATTGATGCAACTGGCTCAAGCCGAAACGCTCTGCCGATTCAATTACCATTACACTGGCATTGGGCACATTTACTCCCACCTCAATTACAGTAGTAGCGACCATTATCTGTGTTTTACCGGAAGCAAAACGCTGCATTTCAAAATCCTTGTCTTCGGGTTTCATTTGCCCATGCACCACACTAACTTGATATTTCGGTCGAGGAAAAGCGCGACAGATACTCTCGTAGCCGTCCATTAAATCTTTGTAATCTAAAGTTTGTGACTCCTCAATTAGCGGATAAACAATATAGACCTGCCTTCCTAAAGCAATTTCCTTTTCTAAAAACCCAAAGAGGGCATTTCGATCTTTATCGTAAGCATGAGTCGTTTTAATTGGTTTTCTTCCTGGCGGCAGTTCATCGATAACCGATAATTCTAGATTACCATAAATGCTCATGGCCAAAGTACGGGGGATCGGAGTTGCGGTCATTACCAAAATATGCGGTGGTAATTTATTTTTTTTCCACAATCTCGCCCGTTGTGCTACACCAAAACGATGTTGCTCATCTACCACTGCCAAGCCCAGATTTTTGTATTTTACTTTATCCTCTAATAAGGCATGGGTTCCAATAAGGATATGCAGTGAACCATCTTCTAAAGCCGAGTGAATTTCTCGTCTGCCTGCCGCTTTTACCGAACCAGTGAGCAAGGCCACTTTTAAGTCCATGCCTTCTAAAAGCTCCACAATTCCTGCATAATGCTGCTGTGCAAGAATTTCTGTGGGCGCCATTAAACAGGCCTGAAAACCATTGTCTATTGCCATTAGCATGGCAAGTAGTGCAACCATGGTTTTTCCACTACCTACATC
>CBFHVV010000127.1:239-533 GCA_965658965.1 Croceimicrobium sp. | reverse complement strand
TGCGAATTTCCTTTAAAACTCGCTTTTGTGCTCCAGTCAGCTCAAAAGGCAGTACCTCTTTATAGAAGTGATTAAAATATTTACCAATAGACTGAAAGGCAAAAGATTGGGTATCGTGATGATGTTTACGCTTCTGCGCGGCCACCTCCATCTGAAAGAAAAAGAGTTCCTCAAACTTAAGGCGATTCCTCGCCGCATTAGCTTCTTCTAAGCTATTGGGGTAATGAATGGCGAGCAATGCCCTTTCGCGGGGCATTAAATTATAGCGCTCAATAAAATGTGGTGGAAAAAAGT
>CBFHVV010000127.1:0-229 GCA_965658965.1 Croceimicrobium sp. | reverse complement strand
GGTAATTGACCCTGCAGCTGTGGTACCAGATTTTTGGTGAGTCGCGCTAAAGTCTTGTTATTTAAACCTTTCTTATTTAATTTTTCCGAACTTGGGTAAAGGGGCTGTAAACCTTTGGTAGGACTCTTTTTAAAGTCTTCTACCAACTCCAATTCGGGATGCGGAAAACTGAAATTACCATTAAAAAAGTTCGGCTTCCCATAAAGTACGTATGGGGTATTGGGCTTTA
>CBFHVV010000126.1:0-5761 GCA_965658965.1 Croceimicrobium sp. | reverse complement strand
CATCAAGCTTTGAAGCAATGCTCGGCAATCGAATAGCCTAAGATTAATCGCAGCATTCTGGCACTTAAGCGAAAAGTTTAAATGCCATTATCAAGTAAAGTTTCTCTATTCGATCTTAAGGTGGAGAAAGGAAATTAAAAAAGGCTAGCGCTGAGGCTAGCCTTAGGGATAGATTTAGAATATAGATTTGATTTTATCAAAACCTTCTTTAAAGGATTCGGAAGCAGAAGAGAAGGCTTTTTTAGCTTCATCCACTTTCTCATCAGAAGCATTTTCCAATTCAGCATATTTTGCTTTTAACTCCTTTTGTTTTACTTCCAGCTGATTGATGGATTTTTCATACTCTTTCTGAGCTTCTCCTTGCACTGAATCTTTCTTGCTTTTTAGTTCTTCTATCTTGCCCGCAACCTCTTCGATGGTTTGATGGGCTTGTGTTTTAAATTCTTCTTTAATCATAGTATCAGATTTTTGTTTTGTTAAATAATTTCAACCCTTTTACATTGAGTTGAGCATCTCTCAGGATGCCGAATCGCTTTTCGATTACTGTTTATAGTATAAGGTTTTAAAAGGAGGATTCCAAATAAAAGGCCCTGTTTTATTGGGTTTCAGCGGCACTTAATGCAGCGGCGCTTCAATTTAAGGCACTAGGAATTCCAAATGCTTAGAAGGCCCATCTTAAATTACAGCTTTGCATTGCCCTATTTATCGTAGGGGACTTTGCTCTTTAAAGCGAGCAAAGGTGTATGAATACTAAATGCATCATGGCGCTTTAATTTCTCCACGCTTGGGCATGGCGTCAGGGTGCTATTTAAAAGCGTAAAGAGAAGTGGTCGGAAAGAAATCGTATTTCTAATCTTCTCTCTTCGTCTTCAGATACTTCTCACTAAGCTTCTTTTGTGCGGCCGGCATCAGATATTTTAGCTTTGGAGAGGTATAGAAATAGCCTTTCCAAATAGCATCAGCATTTATAAAATAGACCCACTGACTGCTATTTCCTATTTCTTTTGGATAAAAGTCCACCTGATCTATGGCGATAATAATAGAGTCTAATTTGGCATTATATACACCCCAGAAACCATTTTTTTCTGCGAGGTAAAGCGAAAAATCGCGCGGGCCAGGCACCGGTATTAAACTGTCAAAAATAGCCCGCTTAAAATTAGAACTATCTATTTCATGGCCATAATATTTCTGGGCTATTCCTACCTTGCCCTTGCTCTTATAGAGGTAGGTAGATGGACCGATACAATCTATGGCATCAACTTTTAAATAGGGGTATAACTTCAACTCATCCTTATAAAATTGGGCTAAAGTCTTCCCTTCTTTACGATGAATGAGCACTAAAGATTTGCCAGTGGTTTCAAAGTCTATCAGGTCAAGCTGCTGAAACCTCTCCTCACCTCTCTCATTTAAAATCCTTAGCTCACCTTTAGCCTTAGTATAGTAAAGATTATTCGATTGCCCAGTTTCACTTCTCGCAAAGAGGCCAAGCTCTGAGTAATCGCCATAACTGATCGTGTCGCCTCTTAAGCTGCCAAGTAAAATTTGCGCGGAGTCTTTTAAAATTGCGTAATGCTCAAATACTGCTATACTATCAAACTGACAAGCGAATAGCAAACGACCGTGGGCATCCGCTAGACCCCATTTGTTCTGCTCATTTTGAATTAAATAAGCATTGCCATTTACGCTAGTTACTAGTTTATGAGGCTCAATTGCCCACTCTTGGCTATAGCCATTAAAAACACCTTGGGAATTAGCAGTATTAACGGCGCTGCAATAGCTGCATAATGCTTCCTCAATACTTTGTAAACCCTTCAAGTCTAGACTATCACCATTCTTTTTAAATAATCTTGGCCCCAAAGCTTTACTCTTTGCGATATAAAGTCCTCTTTCGTGTTTTATTGTATCCCATTCGGCTTCAATTATCGGCTCACCTGTAGAACTAATTATTCCCCAAAAGCCATTTTTCAAAACTTTGAAGGCGGCTAGCCTGTTATAACCTAATACCAGCACTTCGGGAACGCTCGCTCTAGAATAAATAGCTTCTATAAGGTCGTAGGGGGATGAGGTAACTGCTTCTCCTTCCCAATTAAAGACGCCCATACCTTCTCCTTTCTGAGCAATGAAAAGGCTGCCAGCAATAGCCTTGGGATAGATGCCTTCTCGCTCAAAACGGAGCTCACCATTTTCTTTAAATGCCTGTGTGCCTTTTTTTCCAGCCGTTAAAAGGTTTAGCTTTTCTTTCCCGCTCCATAAAAAAACGGTATCGTAATGTTGCCTATTTATTCTTCTGGCTTTACTATTATAAATGTTCCATCCTTTTCGGTTTCGGCCCCAGAAAAAATTTTGGTCTCGATCGTGATGCAGTGCATCATAGCGGGCTAAGATGGCAATCAAATTTGAGGAGCTGTAGCGCAGGCCCATAAGTCCGCTTTTGCTTGTATAACGATAAAATTTATTTGCTGAGCGATAAGCCGGCTGAACCATCGCCAGTTCCCGCATACTTAAACCAGAATTCTCCTGCCATTGCTTCAGTGCTAGGTCTTCAATGTCCATAAGATAATGAAAGCGAAAATTGGCGTTTATTCGCTTGGCTTCGTCAAATCCAGCGGTTTCACTAAGTAGGAAGCCTACCGCACAGAGCCTTCCTTCATCATCAATAAAGCAGGGTCGCCTTTCGGCAGATGGGTAGCTAAAAGCTTGAGGGAAAACTGCAGAATCTACATAAGTCTCTAAGAGTTTTAGCATTCGCTCTCTTTCTGAGCTTTCAATTTTATTTGCCCTCAGTAAGCTAAGCACATAGTTAAGATGGGTTTTGATGCGATCCTTTTCTTTGGCTTGGCTAAGATTAGCTTCACCATAACTAGCGACCCATGACCGATCACCGATTATCGCATTAATGCTCTGGGAAAACCCAAAATGACCGAGGAAGAGAAGTAGTAGAATTTTTCGCATGGGATAAGATAATGCAAGGATAAAGATACCTAAAACTTTAGGCTAAGATGGGGAAAATCAAAGCGTTTAATCAAAGTGTGGCAGGGGAAGCGGATTGGCCTTCAAGAAAATGAAAGCTGAATTGAAGTAGAACCTTAGTAAGACCGAGAAGCTCCGAAGAATGAGGAGATCACTCGGCCGCGCTTAGGATCTACGAAAAGGCAGGTTTTATTTGCTTGTAAGCCTTGACTTTGGTTTCGTTTTGTGTCAAGACAAAATGAAAGGCAAATAAATGAATAACTACTTGCAACAGAACCTATACGCAATGCTCCTGCGGGACACAGCGTATAGCTAAACCGCTGAAAGAGTATAAAGGGCAAACTTTATGTACTCGGAGGACAAAATCACCTGTTTTAGACTTTAAAGGAGGTTTTACCAAGGTAGCCACGGTTTTCTGTTCTCTCAATCATCTTACGCAAGTGGATACGTAAAACTTTCCCCATGGTTTTTAAGCCGCTAAAGTCTTCACACTCGTGAAACTTGTTGAGATCTTTGGAAAGGGATTTAATTTTTTCAGGACTGGAAAGCGGTACTTTCTCCATTGCATTTAAAAGCTCGTTAACCTTTTTTTGCGCGTAATTATGTCTTTTACGAATTAAGGTCCTTTCTTCCGTTTGGTATTGGTCTACGTTTTCGGGCGAAAGCACATCCATGCAGAACTGTATTATTTCGAGGTTTTCTTTGTAAAACTGCGGTAGATAGTGGTTTTTACGACCCTCATAGGTTAATTGGTCGAAATCAATGGGTCGCACCCGATATTGCTCCATGTCAAAGTCTGGCGTAACATCTATAACATAATTATAAGAACGCATATCTCCCAATAGCATGGTGAAGCAGCGTTCATTAAATTTTACAAATTCTTTAGCCATCCGGGTTTTTGCAAAACCGGGCCTATCCATATATCTATTTAGAAATACATCGCCAGGAATGCCAGCAATATGCTCTTCAACCAAAGTGTCGCCATCGGTTAAATAACCAATTCTATTGGGGCTCAAAAGGTGCTCTAATTCTAGGCCGAAGATACGTGAAGCATCTGCCTTTTTTATGTAATAATAATCGTGATTATCGTTGATAGTATTTACAATTCTTACACGAAAGGGATTGGAATTCCCAAATAAGCAGTGGTCAATCCGATCGGTTCTTAATTGCCCAACAAATGACTGATCGCCATCAGTTTTCAAGGCAGCGTAGATTTCTACTAATGCCTTCTGAATCTCATCTTGCAGATAATTATCATAAAGAACGCTTTGCCAAAGAGTGTCTTTACCTTTTTGATCTAATACCGGGATGCTAGTCGTGAAATTTAGCAAGACTTCGTAAGTCGCGGCTAGAGGTACTTCGCGATGGTGTTTTTTTAGGTATTTACGCAGCTCTTTGTGAATAGGGTAGTGCGGCTTTTTCCTTGACATGTCCATGGGCGAAAGGTAGGTTGTTTAGATGAAAGAACTTCAAGCCGGTCTGTTTTAAGGCGGCTAAATCCTGCCTTTTTATCAAATTAAATACAAATTTATTATCAAATTATTAGTATTATTTATTTTAAACTAAATTTGCTAGACACTGTTTGTCTAACAATTTCTAAATTTTATTTTAAAAAATAAAACTCAAGTTAATGACAATCAGATATAAAAAAGTATTTCACCCCGTAAAAAGTTAGACATGAAAAACAAGTACATTTACCTTTTTCTAGCCGCGATTTTCGCGTTTAGTTGCACCAAACCAGATGATATCTTGGATGACTTCCAAGTTCATATTAGCCCCACTTTTTACAAATATGTAGTAGAAGTTGAGGTGGAAGACTTGCAAGATCCTGAGGCATCGCTCCCCAACGATCTTACAATAGAAATTACCGGCGATGATGCTGCTGCGATCTACAATATAGACGGATCAAGGAATTACACGGTAAACTTTGGAACCTTGCAGTTGATGGTAGCACGTGAAATGGAGCCAACGCCTGGGAGTCCCTTAAACTTTGCCATTGAATTCTCGGCCAATAACTATGAAACTAGTATTGTACCAATCAGAATTGAAGCAGACGATTATTTCCTTTCTGCTCAAGCGCAATTGCTTGATTTAGGAAATTTACCCACTGGTATAGATAATAATACTGCCTCTGGTAGTATTGCTGCTGGAACTTCGGCTTTAAGCAATGAAATTAACTTCACGGCAGCTTCTGCGGATAGCGCCACTTCAACAGACATTACTTTACCGGCTGGTGTTACTTTTTTAGATGAAAACGGAAATGCTATCGTAGCTAAACGTGCTGCTAATGCAGGAGTTAATATTAGCGTTTTATCCTATTCAGATACTTCGCGTTCGGCTCAGTCATCAATGCCTTTAGGAGGAGGAATGATTCAGCCAGTAGAAGACGGAACGCCAGGAACGGCGGATACCATTTTAATGCAGTCTTCCCCAGATTTCAGCTTGAGTATTGATGTTGACGGTGTCCCTGTTGAGACCTTAGGTGGTGGAAAAACGGCCGCTGGCGCTACAGCTCGAATTTATTTACGTCCAGGTTTAAATAACTACGAAACAGGTGCTCCTTTTGCTGCTGGTGACGAGATTTCAATGTTGTGGTTTAACACAAGGTTACGCAGATGGGTTAGAGTTAATTCTTTAAACTTTACCGTAGCTGCTTTACCGAACGGAAGGCTTTATATTGATTTCCCAATTACCCAAGCTCGCGGTCGCTTTAGACTCTTTCACAGGCTAGGTTATACTCCACCCGTTAATTTTGTGAGATTAGGTGCATTTTTAACGAAGAGTGATGGCA
>CBFHVV010000125.1:0-5797 GCA_965658965.1 Croceimicrobium sp. | reverse complement strand
TGGGAAGTAGAATCCAAAACGGCTAAGACTGCCTCTTTCGCAAATTTTGGCTCTACTCCGTTTACGTTTTTCTTGGGAACTTTTCCATTACTAGTTCCAGAAGGTAGTACGGTAAATATCAACCACAGGCCAAAGGCTAGCAGGAGTACAATGGCGACAAAACGCTTATTACTTTTTTTCATTCTTTTTAACTAAAGCAGCAATTACAAAATACAAGCCGACCAAGACGGCAGGAATACTTAAACTTTGACCAATATTAATACTGCGCCCTTGCTCGGCCACAACCTGATTCTCCTTTAAAAACTCAATGCCGAAACGGAAACCAAAAAGTAAAACTAAAAATAAACCGAAAAGGAGTCCTTCTCGCGTTTTACCCGCTTGAGTTTGGAAAATTCGGGCTAAAATAAAGAAGATCAATAAGTAAGCTAAAGCCTCAATAATTTGGGTGGGGCGGCGTGGATATCCGCGTGCTTCTATATAAGCGAGCCCTTCTTTTTCGGCATCCCATTCCAGTTTTGTTCCCGTAATAACCATATTAAGATCTTCTTTGGTTCTATTCGCCAAGGTGGGTTTCACTCGGTTTAAAACAAAGGCCTCAGCTACTTCTAAGTTCGAAATTTCTGGAGAAAAGCGCAGGGCAATATTGTATAAAGGATAGACAATGCTGTCGCTAATCTCCTCCTCTCCCAACTCAATAAACTCTACCTCAGTAATATATTCTCCATAACTGCGCATAATACTCTCTCGTACCGGATTGGTGAATACGGTTTCCCAAGATGAGTTACTCACGTCCCCATAAATTTCACTATTGGCAAAATTTCCAATGCGAATTAAACAGGCAGCCAGGGCCACTGTTATAACTACACGGTCTAGCATCCACAATGGGGAGCGCTTCAAAACCTTCCGGCTAAAGATAATAACGGCAATTACAATAGAAATAGCAGCTCCATGACTCGCTAATCCCCCTTCCCATACTTTTAAAATTTCGCTGGGATGTTGCGAATAGTAATCCCACTGGTAGAAAAACACATGTCCTAATCTGGCGCCGATAATCGTAGCGAGAACTACGTAGGTAAGCAAGGTATCTAACTTCTCAATCGCAATACCTTCGGTTTTAAATATGCGCTTCATTATCATATAGCCCAAAACAAAGCCCAAGGCAAAGAGCAATGAATAATAGCGCAAGGTGAAGAAGCCTAAATCGAATCCTCTACCTAAATCCCAGGTTAGCGTTAAGAATGTATGCATAATATATTTTGAGCGGGGAAATTACAAAAATTGCAGGCTTAAGGCAGGCGTTCTAGGCCGGCACGTGCTTTTTGATGAACTCCTTCGTGGAAGGCATAAGATTTTAAGGAGAGAGCCCGTAAGAAAAACTGTCTACTGGCTTTTAGCTCTCCCTTCTCTTCCTTAAGCAACCCTAATTGCAATAAACTGTTTCCCAACGAATAAGACTCATAATCTGACCAAGTTACTGCCTTTTCGAAACTTTCTAAAGCTTTATCCTTGAAGCCTAATTCTTGAAAAGCTCGCGCTCGGCGGTAATAAAATTCTTGATAAACCCAGTCTTCGTCACCAATGGCACTAAGCTTATTGGGGTCTAAATCTCCAACTATCTTAGTGTAGCGCCCTGCATCAAAATCTAAACGTGCCTTAATTAAGAAAACATTAAAACCCCGTTTCGCTTCTTCTAGGGCCTGCTTATCTGAACCAGTAATGGTAGCCGGTTCCAGCACTATTTTTTGCTGATATTCCTTTGCTTTTAAACTTTCCCCTCTTAGCAAATGATACCAAGCGAGGTAACGATAAGTCGATTTAATATTTTCATTATCACGCGACTCTTTAAGGAAATTCAGCAAATACTTTTCTGCTTTTTCTGGCTGTACCATCAGAGCAATTTTCCCGGTATAATAATCGAAGAAAGGAATACTTACATAGGCATCACCTTGAGGCCTATTCTCCATAAGCTGCAATGCTGAGTTTGCTTGGCCGTTGGCTAGACGTTGCTGAGCCTCTAAATAGGAGAAAAAGCTAGACCCCTTTACAT
This sequence comes from Croceimicrobium sp., assembly GCA_965658965.1. GTDB lineage: Bacteria > Bacteroidota > Bacteroidia > Flavobacteriales > Schleiferiaceae > Croceimicrobium. Next base: position 3,750 of record CBFHVV010000125.1, on the reverse strand, counting down.
TCATATCTAGAGTTGAAAGCGATACCTGTTCATCCGTCGCCAATTCAAAGTTTACATAGGCATATACAAAGCCGAAATAGTCTTGATGAAACTTAAGCTTGGGATCGGCGATACTGTAATAATATGCCTGACGAATCATCTTGAGCCCCAATTCGATATTGCCATCGAAACCAAAGAGGCTAGCGATAGATTTATAATCTTCGGGTAAACTCCCCACTGCCGTTTGCAGAACTCCCAAGGGAATGAGCGTGGGCGCGAAACGAGGGAACTTTGCATAATTGTCGCCCAACAAATTATAGGCACGGTAAAAGAGCCAAGCGGCTTTTATATTAGACTTAAACTTGCCGTAAAGCCCGGCTCGGCCAAGGCTTAGCTCTGCTAAGAACACTCTCTTATAGGGGTCGTTATCTGGTAAGCCTTCTAAACGGGATAGTAAAAAGTCTAGCCGATCCGACTTCGTTTCGTAATACTCTTCATTTTCCGCTAAGAAAATCCTAATGCACAAGGCAGCTCCTTCGAGATAGTCGCTTACTCGATTTTCGGGATTTACTTTACGCTCTTTAGCTAAAATAGCTTGCAGGTCATTCCCACGCAGTTCGGCAATGGCTTGAATACCATTCTGCATATTAGCGTTAAAGTCTACCTTTTGGGCGGTCGACGATAGGCTAAAAAGGGCGAGTATTAGAAGGAGAATCTTTTGCATAAAAAAAGGGATCAACTAAGGATCCCTTTAATATAGTATTGATACTTATTTCTTTTTGGCAGAGCTAAAAAGCTTTTGCATTTTTTCTTCCTCCTCTCTAGCCAAATCTGGATCAACCAAAATACGACCAGAGTGCTCGTCAGAAATAATTTTTTTACGCGCTGCAATTTCCAATTGTCTTTGAGGTGGGATGGTGAAAAACGATCCTCCAGAGGCTCCACGTTCTACGGGAACTACTGCTAAGCCATTGCGAGCGCTGTTACGCAGACGCGTGTAAGCAAAAAGCAAACGTTCTTCAATAACACCTTGTTGCTTTTTAGACTCTTTAATTAGAAGCTCTTCTTCATCCTGAGTTTCCTGTAGGATATTATCAAGCTCGCTTTTCTTAAAGTCTAAGTGAGACTTGCGCTCGGTTAGCTTTTCGGTAGCCATAGCAACAGCTTCTTTCTTAGTATCCATTTTCGACTTGAACTCGCGGATGCGTTTTTCAGCAAGTTGGATTTCTAATTCTTGAAACTCAATCTCCTTTGAGAGGGCATCAAACTCGCGATTATTACGCACGTTTTTCTGTTGAGTTTCGTACTTGGCGATTTTTTCTTCCGCCTCCTTGATAAGGTTTTTCTTCGCCTTTATCTCAAGGTCAAAATCCTTAACATCGGCATTAAGCTTATCCATGCGGGTTTCAAGGCCGCTAATTTCGTCTTCCAAGTCTTCTACTTCCAAGGGTAATTCCCCACGGATGTTACGAATTCGGTCGATGCGTGAATCAATAAGTTGAAGATCGTAGAGAGCACGTAGCTTCTCTTCAACAGTAACTTCTTTAGCCATAGAGCTATATATAATTGATCGGGTTTGTACTGTTTTCTGTTAAAAGAACGGCAAAAGTAGGGAATTTTTTCCGCAAATACTCGGCAATCAGGCTAATAGTAAATTGTTCATTTTCATAATGACCAATATCGGCAATAAGTATTTCATTATCAGCCTCGAAAAATTGGTGGTATTTAAAGTCGGAACTTAAAAATAGCTCTGCTCCTACCCTTTTCGCCTGATTCAATAAAAAGCTGCCACTACCACCACACCAGGCTATGCGTTGTATCTTGCCTTCCGGCAGATGCGTATAGCGCAGCATTCCACCAAAAGTATTCTTTATTTGCTTTAAGAATGACAAGGGATCTACGGCTTCGGGTAAATCGCCAAACATCCCAGAACCAATAGCGGGGTGTTCGTTTTCGATGGCATATATTTCATGGGCCACCTCCTCATAAGGATGATTTTCTCGCATAGCCTTTAAAACATTCGCTAAGCAATGTTGCTCCACTATTACCTCTAAGCGTATCTCCGCTTCATGATGCAGTCTTCCTCTTTCGCCTACACTGGGCTGTGCTTCCGCAGATGGGCGAAATGTACCGAGCCCTTCCCCTTGAAAACTACATTGATCATATTCGCCTATGCTCCCTGCTCCTGCTTCCCATAGGGCCTTACTCAATACTTCTACATTAGCTTTTGGCACAAAGACCACCAACTTCTTAAGAATTCCTTGCTTCGGAGCCAATATCGCCGGCTTGTCAATCCCTAACTTCTCGGCTATCTTAGCATTAACCCCCTGCGATACATTATCTAAATTAGTATGCAAGGCAAAGATTGAGATATCATTTTTAACTGCCTTAATAAAAGCTCGTTCCACTTCATTCTTACCGGTAAGTGATTTTAAACCGCTAAAAATTAGTGGGTGATGACTTATAACTAAGCCTGCTCCTTTGGAAATGGCTTCATCAATTATTTCCTCCGTTACATCCAAGCAAACGAGGACAGCATCTAGTTCTTGCTTTGAGCTTTTATACAGCAAACGACTATTGTCGTAAGCTTCCTGATACTCTGGTGGAGCTAGCAAGTGGAGCTCTTTAATAATTTCGTTTAAAAGCATAAGCAAAAATAAGAGTTGCCATAGAATCCCTTCATTAATTGAAGAATCATTTTAAGTACCGCTAAATTTTTGCTTTTGGCGAGTGGCTAAAACCTAAAGAAATAGGCTCCTAAGACGAAATATTTGTAACTCTAAGCTGAATTCGGTTATTATTTGTGGTTTAGTGCGCCTACAAATAGTACGAGTTCATTTCCATAAAATAGCTCTACTGCCTTGCATTTCCGCTACTGACCATCTAAACATTTTAAAATGAGATTTTTAATCCTGTCTTTTATGAAAATCTGACCCTGTTAGCGATAATCGAACGTAGGTTTCTAGCCTTCTAATAAAAGACATAGCCTTTGAGCTTTTCGTTTAATAGCTAGCAAGTAGGGCATTATAAAGCGTTAAACTTTACTGTTTGCACCGAGTTGCACTAAGCCAAAGTGTTGAATTTTATTTCTAAATATCCAATCTTAAGAACCATATCAGCAAATTAGCGGCAATTGCAAAAGGTACTGAACTTTCGCAAAGCACCATAGGCCCAATTTATCCTATACCGCCTTGGACATAGGTTTATTTTAGTGGTCTCAAGGAAATGAGCTTTGTTTCACCTTTTCTCTCTTCCTCATAGTCGAAAAGTCCAAAGCCAATTACTCTTGTCGAATCGGGATCATATGAAACACTAATTGAGTCAATTTCATTTGCCCAAAAGTCTGCGCGCTCTAAACGCTTTTCAAATATTAGTTTCTTTTCAAAAATGTCAAGTCTCGGTGGTCCTAAGATTCCAACAAATGATGATTGAATTCTAAGTTTATCATCCTCATAATAAACTCTTGTAGCTGGGTCGCTGAGTTGTCCGAAGAGTGAAAGGACTATTACTACTCCTAAGAAAGGAATAAATAGAATACCTGCCGTCAAAATGGGGAGAAACGAAAAGATCTTAAAATACAGTTTTTCAATTTTCCTTATCGAGGCTTTGTCTACTATGAAAATGAAAAAAACACCAGTTATTAAGGTGAAGATTATAATAGTTCTAGTTGTCCATAATCCCCGGAGTCCAATATCAAAATTGAAATATGTAATGCCTACGGTGAAACAAATTAAAAAGCACACATAATGCAAGCACTTAATGCTTCTTGAT
>CBFHVV010000124.1:0-6367 GCA_965658965.1 Croceimicrobium sp. | reverse complement strand
ATTGAGTTCCCTTTCAGCTTTGCTTTTCGGGTTTGGCTCAATGTATAGTTTCAGGTACTCAGCTTTGCGTTTGCCTTTATGGTAGTAGTCAAGGTATAAGCTGATCTTGCCGCCCTGGTGGCGTTCTCTCAATGTTACTTTCATGCTGTAAACAGTTTTTCAATATCGGTTCTCTTAATAATGGTACGGGCTCCAACTTTGGCCGCAGGGATAGTTCCGCTCTTGATTTGACGGTAAAGAGTCATTCGACTTGTGCCTAATAGCTGACAGGTTTCTTTAATGCTTAGAAACTCTTTGTCGCCAACTATCTCTTTGGAGTGATTGACCTTTTGCTGTGAAAGGGTGGGAACAGCTTCAACCTTCTGTTTGCGCTGGCGCTTCTTGTAAGCTCGCTTAGAACATCTGTCACTGCAATATTGAGTAACGGTGGTTTTGGCGATAAAATCGCTACCACATTCTTGACAGATTTTCGGAATACGAAGATTGCTACTCATGTTCTCTCTCTTTCGTGTTTCTGTATCAGGGTGTATCGCTATGTATCAGAATGTATCTGTATGTAACATAATCTCCCCCTTGATACTTCTAATCTGTTGCTAGAAACAAAAATGCTGTTCTTAGTAACAAATCAGTAACGAAAGATACGAAAAAATAGGCAAATCAGTAACAAATAAGAGAAAGAAAAGTAGCCTAAAAGGCACTAAAAGAAGGGATTAACTAAAGAAAGGAAAGGTAATTACTTTCCGATACAAAATTTACTAAAAATGGCTCCTAAAATATCTTTATCAACATCGACCTCGCCAATTATGCTCCCTAAATGCTGCAAGGCTTCGCGTATTTCAAAGGCTAGCAGATCGCCGCTAAGATCTTGTTTTAGACCATCAATTACCCGATAAATATCATCGAGGCTTTGTTGCAAGGCCTGCAAATGACGGGCATTGGTTACGATGGTTTGTGAAGCGGCGAGTTCTTGCCAGTTAAAAAGTTCTGTGAGTGTTTTTATTAAAGCTTCTAGTCCTTGCCTTTCCTTGGCGGCGATAAATAAGTAATTCTCTTGGCCTAAGCTTTTGGCAATAAGCTCTTTATCGGCAATGTCTTCTTTGTTGATAACCAGCAGGAGCTTCTTGTCTACACACTTTTCTTTTAAAGTTTGCAGTTCTTCTTGAATTAAGCTTTGGTGATTTTTAAACTCGCTGCGACTGCCATCGAGTAAATAGAGCACAAGCTCACTCTGTTCAATTTTTTGGAAGGTGCGGGCAATGCCGATACTTTCTACCTCGTCTTCGGTTTCACGAATTCCAGCAGTATCGATAAAACGAAAACTAATGCCATTAAGTTGAATGGTGTCTTCGATACTATCGCGAGTGGTGCCTGCTACGGCGCTTACAATCGCCCGGTCTTCATTAAGCAAAGCGTTTAGAAGGGTGGATTTTCCCACATTCGGAGCACCCACAATGGCCACGGAAACCCCATTCTTAATAACATTTCCAGTATCGTAAGATTCTATTAAACGCAGTAAGACCGTCTTAATACGATTTACCAATTCGTTTAATTGCTGTCGATCGGCAAATTCCACATCTTCTTCAGAAAAATCTAATTCTAATTCTACCAAAGCGGCAAATTTGATTAGTTCTTCGCGTAAGCCTTTTATTTCTTGAGAAAAGCCACCACGCATGTGTTGCAGTGCCACTTGATGGGAGGCTTTGTTTTCGGAAGCAATTAGATCGGCCACCGCTTCCGCCTGTGAAAGATCCATTTTACCATTAATAAAGGCACGAAGGGTGTACTCACCCGGATCAGCCAAGCGTATGCCTTTGGCTAAAAGTAGACGTATAATTTGCTCTTGAATGTACACTGAGCCGTGACAAGCAATTTCTGCTACATCATCGCCGGTGTAGGAATTGGGACCGCGGTATACCGAGAGCATTACTTCATCTACAGTATGTCCATCGTTAATAAGTTTGCCAAAAAGATTCTGGTAGGCGAGTGCGGAGCTAATGCTGTGCCTTTTGCTAAAAGGCTGAAATATAGCTTCTAGCACACTAAAAGTTTGCGGCCCTGATACACGAATCATGGCAATTGCACCCATACCCTGTGGGGTAGAGAGGGCACAAATAGTGTCTTCCATTCTCATGCGGCAAAGGTAGGATTAGATTCCTTTTATTTTGGCCGAATGGGTTTTTTCGCTAATCTTCTCGATAATACCATCTAGCTCCTGAGCAGAAGCATTTATACTTTGCAGGTAAGTAGCTAAGTTACGGTTGTGATCTAATTTTTCAGCGTGAATTAGTTCTACCAAGCCTAAAATCCTTGCTACGGGGGCTCTAACAATATGGGATTGCATCCAAGCAATATCTTTCAATTCGTTATTTTGCTTTTCTATTGCATGAAGATAGGCTTCCATATCTGTAATGTCGCGGGCATAACAAGCGATACCTTCAGTTTCGTTCTGAGCATTAATGATGGGATAGATAGCCAAAGAGAAGCTAATTTCTTCTTCAATAATAGTTTCCTTGATAATCTGTCCTGCTAAAGCCTTTTCGTAGCGTATTTTCCAGAGGTCTCTATAGCTTGCCTGATGCTTGTTAAAGATATAGCGTCCTTCCGTTGGCATAAGCGCCCCCATTTTTAATTGATGCTGACTAAATTGTTCGTTAAAGGCTACTAATTCTAATTTTGTATTCAGGGACCAAATTAAGTCGTCTGTTGTATTGATTAGAGCCAATTGGTTATTGCGTATTTTCTCTAATTCTATAGACCTAGTTTTTTCAATAGTAACATCTTTAAAGAATATTACCAGACCATTTTCTTTTGGATAAGCAGTAGCATCGATCCAATTCTTAGAAACCCGGTCAATCCCTTCTACACTAACACTCGTTTGAGTGTTTAGCGCTTGTTTAAATAGAGGGTAAAACTCCGAGGCTTTTTTATCTTCATCGCTTGGCCATAAGGATTTGCCTATCATCTCTTCCTCCTTAATATCAAGCACCTTGCAAGCCGATTTATTGATACTTAAGATTTCCATTCCTTGATTTAAAACCAAAAAGCCATCGTGGATAGAGTTAAGAATATCTTCCTTTTCTTTTAAAGATTGCTCAAGATTTTCTTCATAGTCAACGGTTTTGGTAATGTCCCAGTTTAGGCCAATGGCTCGAATCGCCTCGCCATTGGTATTGCGAATGATTTTAGCCATAGAAGCAATCCATTTATAGCCATTTTGGGTGATTACTTTAAAGGTTGCTTCATAATTAGAACCTTGCTCTATTGCCTTTGTAAACTCTGCTTCGGTCTTAGCTAAACTTTCAGGCTCTATTACTTTTGCCCATTCGTCCCATGCAATATCCGTCTTGCCCTCCATGTTATAGAGTGCAAACATTTTTTCGTCCCAAATTAATTTGTCAGCTTTTAGGTCAAAATCCCAAATTCCGATATTGTTAGACTTGGTAGCTAATTCAAAACGAATAAGGAGTTCTTTCAACTCTTTTTCTTTTTCTATTCGTTCGGTAATATCTTGGGAGTAAACAGTTGCCCCGGAGATTTCATTTTTTTCATTTATGGTAGGCCCAAGGCGTACGTCAAGATATTTTGTTCTATCCTCATTAGGGTCATAATACTCATCGAAATACTGAGCGGTTTCCCCCTTAAAAGCAAGATCATACCTTTTTTTAAACTCCTCTCGAATTTCTAAGGGTAAGGCATCTATACCCAACATATTTTGTCGGTACCGGATATCGAATTTGAAGAAATACTCGAAGTTCTGCTGGAAGACTTTATTAAAAATGGTAAGCTCGTATTTCCGATTAACGGACCATAGCTCCTGATTAATACTATTAAGAGTATTGTAAAGGGTATTTTGACTGTGTACTAATTCCTTCTCAACAAATTTCTGACTGCTGATGTCGGTAAGAATGTTGATGTAATTTATGATTTCGCCATTTTCTTCATTAAGGCGCGGAGAAATAGTGCTTTTAGTCCAAAAAAAGCTGCCGTCTTTGCGCCTATTTTTTTGCTCACCATGCCATACCTTACCTGATTTCAGGGTTCTCGATATTTCTTGCTGATACTCTTCAGGATGCAAATCCGATTGTACAAGACGAATGGACTGACCGATTAACTCGCTAACTGAATAGCCACTGGTTTGTGCGTAAAAATTATTTACATAAAGGTAATTACCATCAGCATCGGTAAAGGCTACCAAAGCATGCCCATCGAGCGCTTTTTGTAAAGACTTCAGCTCTTCAAGGGTTTCCAAGCTTTGCACTAATAAAGCCTGTTTCTCTTTTTCTAATTGACCAAGCGGTTTTACTTCCTGCAAGTTAAGCTGATAGCGTTTTTGCTCTGACTTTTCCTGTGCGGAAAGCATTGCTAGCTTAATTTCTACCCAGAAAACCCGATTAGAATCGTCCTTCAGGCGAATTTTAGTAGACTCTTTGGCATCCTGTTGACTTTTATGAGCTTGGAAATAATACTCCCAAATCATCAAATCGGCATCTACGATATAACTTAAAAAAGAATGGCCAACAATCGGCTCCTTTTGAGGGTTACCGAGGATTTCAGGAGCGCCTTTTGCAAGTTTAATGGTTAAACTAGCGTCTAAAATAAGACTCAGGCTCTTGCTATGTGTAGCTTCAAAATATTGCTCATCCTGGCTGATTTCCAACTCAGTGATATTGCTTTCGGAGCTTTTAAAGCCTAAGCACTGGATTTCTTTAAAATTACCCAAACTGTCTAGCAGTGCGGTAAACTCCCATTTACTTCTAGTAATATTGCCGCTAGGGTAAGTAGGCCTTCTTAGGTAGGTTGAAAAAACCTTTCCCGGCTGATTTAAAGCTTTTTCACTTATTTCTTCGGCGAGGTGCTGATCTGCCTTTATAATGTTCAAGCTGCTACTTTTACCAATAAATTGTTGCTCAGAACCTAAATAAGCTTTTTGAAAAGGAGCGTTCACATAGGTGTAATTTCCTTTTCGATCGGTTCGAAAAAGATAGAGATTATTTGAGTTTTCAATACTCTGCGTGCGCACATTTTGCAGGGCCTCTGAGGCTTGTAATTCTTTTACTTTAATAATGGGAGCAAGCAGCTTTTGCAGTTTCTGCGAATCAAAGGTTTCTTGCGAGAAGAGGGGAAGCTCAAGGGCTTCTGAGGGTAAATTACTAATATCTATTTCTTTGAGACTAGCCAATAAAACACATTTGGGACTTCTTGGTCTTGTTGCTAACCATTGGAGTACATTGGTGGCATCGGAGTCATTGTTTAAACCAATGAAAACTATGTCACTTGTAAAGTGCTGATAATCTTCAAAACCTGCGGCTACATTTTCAATAAAGCTAAGCCTATAGTCAATAAAGTTCAGCGCGTCTAAGAGCTTTTTAAAACGGGCTTGTGCAGAGGGATTCGCTTCTATATATAGAAGGTCTATTTTCATGAGAATGATAGGCTTGTTAAATTATACTATCTAAACCTGTTGAAAATAAGTTGATTAAACAATTTTAAGGGCTTAATCATCTCATTTACAGTTAAGTAAAATCTAGGCAAAAGTATGCTTTATATCAATTCAGTAAGGCAAATTTCAGGAAAGATAAGAAGCCTCAGTCTTTGAAGTTTTCAGATCCAAATTGATACTGAAATTTAAATCTAAAAGCAACTGCCTTAGATTAGCTTCAAGATATTGAGTAGCGAGGATGCTACTGTTTTAATTTAAAAGATCATTTTAATTTTAGGACTGCGGCTAAGATTTTCCTTGAATTGGGGAGCCAATAAAATTGCTAGAAAATAATGGGGGAATTCTATTATTTTTCTCTTTTGCCGCAGTAAATTAGCTGTTCTAAACGATCATCCATGAATAAAATTCTTGTGGCCAATAGAGGAGAGATTGCTCTCCGGATAATGAAATCGGCACGCGAAATGGGCATTAATACCGTAGCGGTTTACTCCGAAGCGGATCGGAACTCGCCTCATGTAAAGTATGCAGACGAAGCGGTTTTGTTAGGGCCAGCGCCTTCAGCACAAAGCTACCTTTTAGGAGATAAAATAATTAAACTTGCTTTGGAACTTAAAGTAGATGGGATTCACCCTGGCTACGGTTTTTTAAGTGAAAATGGTGCTTTTGCCCAGGCAGTAGAAGAGGCAGGAATCACCTTTATTGGTCCGAGTGCCGCTTCTATGAAAATAATGGGGGACAAGCTTTCGGCAAAAGAAGCCGCTAAAGCTTTTAATATTCCTTTAGTTCCGGGTACGGAAGGAGCGATAGATGACCCGAGCGAAGCTATTGATATTTGCCGCGAAATTGGTTTTCCTGTTTTGATTAAAGCCAGTGCCGGAGGTGGTGGTAAAGGGATGCGTATTGTTGAGAAAGAAGAAGAATTATAAG
>CBFHVV010000123.1:0-6479 GCA_965658965.1 Croceimicrobium sp. | reverse complement strand
AATAGAGTTAGGTTTTTACTTTATGGGGCACGGCCAAGCTGCTAGCCCAGACAATCGTGTATGGGTGCGAGGAGCGCCGAGTGATCCGTGGATTGAGGTGGCAAACCTTGATGTATTAAGTTCTGGTAATGGTATTTATGATTCTGTTAAGAAATTAGACATTGTGGCTCCTATTGTTGGAGCGGGTCAATCAATTGGCGCTCTTACCCAGATCAGGTTTGGTCAAAATGGGAGGTTTTCAGCGAATAGTATTACTTTCTCAGACGGCTATACCTTCGACGATATCAGCTTAGATGCTGTAAGTTGTCCGCAGCCTTCTGGCTTAAATGCCAGTAATTTATTTGATACTACCGCAACTCTTAATTGGACTGGTACTAGCAGTGCAGGGCAATTCGAATACTGGTTTGGACCAGGTGGTTTTTATCAAGGTACTACAACTGTAGGAGGAGTTAAAGCCTTTGCTACAAATAGTGGCGTGTTAATCGACACTTTAAGCGCACAGTCTTGTTACCAATTTTTAGTTAGAGCCGTTTGTGGTCCTGGCGATACCAGTACTTGGGCGGGTCCATTCGACTTCTGTACTCCTTGTTCTCCCATTTCAGCGCCTTATTTTGAGGACTGGGATGCTTTAGCAACGGGCAAGGACTTGGGATGTTTCGGTAAAATTGAAGACCCGACTTTCTTTACCAGCACCTTTGCGGGAGCGTTGGTAACTCAGTTTGGTGTTCCCTTTTCTGGTGCGCGTCAAATAGAGTTAGATAATAGCAGTTCTGCCTTACCGCTAATGATTGTTTCGCCACCTACTACTGATATGACAGCAGGTGACAAAAGAGTAGTGGTAAGAGCAAGACAAAGTTTTGCAGCAACTCCAGCAACACAAATGATGATGGGAACTATTGCCAATCCTAATGATCCCAGTACATTCCATGCTTTGGATACTTTTGATTTAACAGATGCCAATCCACACGATAAGTATACAACCAACATTACCGCCGCTAATGGCTATAATGGTACCGATCAATTTTTCGCTATTGCTCATGGACGAAATGTAACTTTTAGAACAATGTATGTGGACGACGTAACCTACGAGGTAATACCCTCATGTCCTACGGCGACCAATTTAACTGTTCTAGCGGTAGACTCCATGAATGCGACTGTTGCCTTTACGCCGTTTACAGGTAGTACAGGTAACTTCCAAATTGAATATGGTCCCGGTAGTTTACAAGGCTCAGTTCTAAATACCTTAAGCTTAATAAGTAATGATACTGTTAATCTAAGCAGCCTATTATCTAACACCAACTATTGCTTCTGGATACGTGAGATTTGTGCTCCAGGAGACACTTCTGCTTGGTCTGATCCCTTCTGCTTTAAAACACAATGTCAGGCTATTAGCGCACCCTATTTCACCGATTGGGATAATTTAAGTGCAGGTAATGATTTGGGCTGCTTTTTGAAAATTGAAGACCCATCTTTGGTCACTAGTACTTTTCAAGGGGTGACCATTCAAAGTTCAACTTTTAATCAGCCTGTTTCACCGCTAAATGTGGTTGAGTTTGATAATGGTAGCCCAACTGGCTCGCCTTTATTATTAATTTCTCCAACTACCACCGACTTAACGGCCAGCGATAAGCGAGTACGTTTCTTTGCTCGGTCTAATTCAGTTTTCAATTTACGCACATTGATCGTGGGTTCTATTGCTGATCCTTTGGATGCCAGTACCTTTAGTCCTCTAGACACTGTTACTATGACTATTAGCATGTTAGAATATATCGTTGAGTTTAATGCGGCAAATGGTTATAATGGTACTGATCAATATTTTGCCATTGCGCACGGTCAAAATTCGACTTTCCAAACAATTTACCTCGACGATCTTAATTACGAAGCGATACCTTCTTGTGTACGTCCAGATAGTTTGTCCACTGCTAATATTACTCAAACGACGGCAGATTTAAATTGGGTAAACGGCAATGGAAATACAGGCGCTACTTATCAGATTGAGTATGGAAACGGCATATTAGGTGATCCCTCTAACTTAAGAGCGATAGTTTCAAGCTCTAGTCAGAGTTTAACAGCACTAACGCCAGGAACAGGTTATTGCTATTGGGTAAGAGAAATTTGTGCCCCTGGTGATACTAGTTTTTGGGCGGGACCAGAATGTTTTTCTACCCCTTGTCCGGTAAGCTATGCTGCTCCTTATTTTACCAACTTTGAAGGTATCACCATCGGAATTGCGGCAGGAACACCCGCAGGTTGGGAAAACTGTTGGACTCATAATACGGTAACTGGCTCGGTTCGCTGGGAAAGTGAAGATGCTACAGGTGCCAATGAAAACTCAACGGCAACCGGTCCATTTTACGATAATACTAGCCCATCTACTGTGGGAGGAACGTATATGTATTTGGAGACTTCTACCTCCGGTGGGCCAGCAGAATTGATTTCTCCAGGAATCGATATTAGCACGGTTACTAATCCTGAACTAGAGTATCACTATCACATGTTTGGTGCAACTATCAATAAATTAGTGGTGTATGCAGAAAGCTCTACTGGAAGCAGAACTGCTATTGATAGCTTAATTGGAGCGCAGCAATTACTGCAAGGAGACCCTTTCTTACGTCGCTCAGTTTCACTCGGAGCTCTTACTACTGGAGTATATAAATTTATCTTTGAAGGGCATCGTGGTACATCTTTCACGGGAGATATCTCGATAGATGATGTAAGCGTGCAACAAGGGGCGAGCTGTGCCCGTCCTTTAGGCCTATCAACAGAGCCATTAAGCACCGCTTCAGCTATAGCAAGATGGACCGCTGCAGGTTCGCCTGCTTCGTATCAAGTAGAATACGGAAATACTGGTTTTGCGCTCGGAACAGGAACTAGTTTAACGAGCACCGCAGATTCATTAATAGTAAACTTTACTTCGGCCAATAACCTTTGTCAGGAGATTTATGTAAGGGCTATCTGTGCTTCTGGGGATACCAGTTTATGGGTAGGTCCAACTGCAATTTGCCCAACGGCTATTCCCTGTGATAATATTGATCAGTATGATCCAAACCTAGAATTATACGATCAATCGGCTTTGTTTGTACCATGGGCAGGAAATGCGGGCGATGTAGAAATTTCTACATCGCAGAGTTCTTCTTCACCGCAATCTTTCCGCATTCATGATGGTGGTACTGCAGGTTTCTCAGATTTGGTAGCTTTATTCGACACTATTGCGAGTGGCACTTGGGAGCTTACCTTTGATATGTATGTGCCCACCGGCAAAGGAGCTTACTTTAATGTTCAGCAAAACTATATTGGTGGTGCTGCAGGTAATCTTTGGGGTGGTGAAGTTTATTTCTTAGCCAATGGAACTGCGCAGGCTGTTTATACTACAGGCTCAACCTTGGCTGGTACTTTTAATTATACCCAGGGTCAATGGAATACCATTACCACAGTTATTGATTTGGACAATGATAGCATTTGGTTTGAGCTAAACGGAGCTTCTACAACGGTAGGATATGTTTATTCCAATGCTAATGCTGGAAGTCCACTGCAGTTTAACGGGGTTAACTTCTACTCTGGTGTGCTGGCAGGTAATACTTACTCCGTGGAGTATTTTGTAGATAATTTCTGCGTAAGTGCCAGAGCTAGCTCTTGTCCAGCGCCCACTAATTTAGTGGCAACGGCAAATGTAGCGTGCGATAGCATCGAGCTAAATTGGAATAGTAATAGCGGAAACTCCATTTTGGTTTATGGACCTTCAGGTTTTAATCCATCAACAGGAGGTACAACGGTAAATAACATTTCTGCTCCTTATGCAGTTAATGGATTAAGTGCTAATACTGCTTATGACTTCTACGTGTCGGATATCTGTGCAAACGATACCAGTGCAACAGTAAGTTTAACAAATAGTACTGCTAATGGTCCGCTGCCGCTTGCAAGCTTTACCATAGACAGCGCTATTGTGGGACAGAACTATGAGGTTTATTTAGATGCCTCCGCTTCCACCAATGCAACAAGCTATGATTGGAGTTTCGGTAACGGAAGTAACAGTTCTGCACCTATCGATACTATGATTTATACTGGCAATGGTATCTATACTATTACCTTGGTAGTGAGTAATGCTTGTGGCTCTGATACCGCAACATTTACAACTAATGTGAATATTGGTTTAGAGGATAACATTTTATCCAATAGCCTCAGCGTTTACCCTAACCCAGCGGAAAATAGCTTTAATTTAAGCTTCCGCGAGGTCGGTAGCGCTGATGTGAGTATTACTTTACGGGATGCTCAAGGCAGAAGTGTAATTTATAGGAACGATCGTTTGCAAAGCGGAAGCTATAGCAATGATATTGATGTGTCAGGCCTGGCAACAGGGATTTATATGTTGGAAGTTAAATCAGGTACTTTAACCGCTCATCGTAGGATTAGCGTTAAGTAATTAAGACTCATCGTAAACTAGAAGCCGTTCAGAAATGAACGGCTTTTTTTTTAGCCCTAATTCAAAAGCCTTAATTTCGGGGCAACTCTGAATTTTTAATTACATAAATTTCCCTATGAAAAAGAAGTTATTACTATTCTTTTCACTTGTCTCGTTGCTTAGCTTCGGGCAAGGAACAGTCACAACCAGTCCACCGCTCACGCCTAATAATGGTGCCGGTGGTATTACTTTTCAGATTAGTGCCACTGCGCCAATTGAAATCACTGGTATCTCTAATATTTTTTCCACCGCTACCTCTGCCAATGTATGGATGAGAATGGGAGGCGTTACCCAATCAGGTACCCCTTCCATTAATGCCGCCAATGGTTGGCAGCAAGTTTTAACCGCTGCTCCGGTTGCTGGCGCTAATTCAACCTCATTGGTTCCTATTTCTTTTGGTGGATCAAAAATCAGTGTCCCAGCTAATACTTTGGTAGGCTTCTTTATCGAAGGTAATACGCGCTATCAAAGTGGAGTATCTTCGGATGTTGTTACTTATACAGACGGTACTTTAACTGTAAATGTATCAGATTCTGTTGCCTACGGTGGTCCAGCCCCGAGTCCTTCAAACAACCCTAGACGATTCTTAGGGTCTATCACTTACGATTTAGGAATAAGTGGGGCGTGTACCAATTTATTTTCAAATTTTATAATTGATAGCATTGCAATAGATAGTGCTCAAGTAAGCTGGACTCCTGGTACTGGTAATACTGGTTATCGCTTGGAGTACGGGCAAGCAGGTTTTGTTCAAGGAAGCGGAACAGTTATCTCTGGAACTTATCCAGCAAATAATCCTCCTGTAAATATAAGTAGCCTTATTCCTGATACAGATTATGAGGTGTACTTTACAGAATATTGTGGGCTTGATTCAGTGTACTTCCCAGGTCCACAGTTGTTTAGGACTCTACCAACTTGTCCCCCCATTGATCCTGCAAGCGTTAATATTACTTTAGATGGTTCAGATGTTTCCTTAAATTGGGCAAATACAGGTAGTACACCAGGCGCCTATGTTGAGTACGGAATTTCTGGCTTTAGTCAAGGAGCTGGCAGTATTGTGGCTACCACCGATACTTTTACCACCATTAGTGGTTTAAGCGACGATATAGTATACGATTTTTACATTCGCGATTCCTGCGGAACAAATGATTTGTCTAGATGGGTTGGTCCATACTCTGTTTTAACAAGATGCGCAAATCCGAGCCCGCTTAATTTACCGTTTTTCGAAGGTTTTGAAACCTTTAGCTTCGGCCCTACTTTTAATGGAACTACTAATTTTTGCGCCACCAATTACGATTGGCGTTTTGATGCATCGGATGAGACATCATCTCGTTTGAGATTGCAGGCAGGAACCGCATTTTACAAAAGTGGTACTCAGGCTTTCACACTAGACCATAATCCCTCTTTAACTGGAGTTGAAACAAATTATTTGACCCTAACGGTAAATCTTAGTAATTATACCACCGTAGGCGGAATACAATTAGGATTTTACTTTATGTCTCACGGTCAAGAGCCTAATCCTAATAACCGTGTTTGGGTGAGAGGAGCTCCTACTGATCCATGGATTGAAATTGTAAACTTAGATGCTGCTAGCTCTGGCACAGGAGTTTTTGATTCTATTAAGGATCTTGATATACTGGCTCCTTTAACCAATGCCGGTCAATCAATTGGTGCATTAACGCAAATTCGCTTTGGGCAGAATGGGGCATTTGGTGCGACCAGCACTACATTTTCAGATGGTTATACATTCGACGATTTAAGTTTAGAAGCGGTTACTTGTCCGCAGCCATTAAATTTAGCAGCTACTAATGTTGTAGATACTGCCGCCACCTTATCCTGGACGGGTTCTTCAAGTGCTAGTCAATTTGAATATTGGTTTGGTCCAGCTGGCTTTTATCAGGGAACAACTACCATGGCCGGAGTGAAAGCCTTTGCAAGTGCTTCTGGAGTTTTAGTGGATACCCTAACCTCGCAAGCGTGTTACGAATTTTTAGTAAGGTCTGTTTGTGGAGCTGGAGATTCT
>CBFHVV010000122.1:0-6657 GCA_965658965.1 Croceimicrobium sp. | reverse complement strand
ACTCAGAATACCATGCGAGAGTAATTGTCCAGAAGCATATTCAGCGCGAAATGATTCGCGTTTCTAGCAATATTATTGATAAAAGTTTCGATGAAACTACTGATGTTTTTGACCTCTTAGACGAAGCGGAACAAGATCTTTTTGAGGTTGCACATAGCAATATTGTAAAGAATTACCAGAGTGCCAAAGACCTTATTCGTGAAGCCATTGCCCGTATTGAGGAAATTAGCCAAAAAGAAGGTCTTTCGGGTGTTCCATCGGGCTTCACTGAGGTAGATAGGATTACTGCTGGTTGGCAGCCTTCGGATTTAATTATTTTGGCTGCTCGTCCGGGTATGGGTAAAACGGCTTTTGTTTTATCTATGGCGCGTAATATGGCGGTAGACCATAAAACTCCGGTAGCTGTGTTCTCACTAGAGATGGCCGCGGTACAGTTAATTACTCGTTTAATTTCCAGTGAAACTGGTCTAAACTCAGAAAAGTTAAGAAAAGGAACCTTAGACGATGCCGAATGGCAGCAACTGCTTACTAAGGTGCGCGCTTTAGAGGATGCCCCACTTTTTATTGATGATACGCCAGCTTTAAGCGTATTTGACCTGCGCGCGAAATGTCGTCGCTTGAAGGCCCAACATAATATCGGAATGATTGTAATTGATTACCTGCAGTTAATGACCGTGGGAGGATCAAAAAGTCAAGGGGGCAACCGTGAACAAGAAATTAGTACCATTTCACGTTCCTTAAAGAGTATTGCTAAAGAATTGAATGTTCCTGTAATCGCGCTTTCGCAGTTAAGTCGGGCAGTAGAATCGCGGGCAGGTGATAAAAGGCCACAGCTTTCTGACCTTAGGGAATCGGGGGCGATTGAGCAAGATGCAGATATCGTTTGTTTTATCTATCGTCCCGAATATTACGACATTGAGACCTTTAGAGATGGTGATCCTGCCGAGGGTAAAGCCGAATTAATTATCGCTAAACACCGTAATGGTAGCTTGGCCGATGTGCGTTTACGCTTTCAAGGCTCGATGGCAAAATTCTCTGATGTGGAGACTCACGATGGTGGTCCTATGATTTTAGAATCGAAAATAAATAGTGATAGCTATCTGGGCGGAGCACCGGGAGGCGCCTCGGACCAAGACTTTAATACTGGTAATGATAATGATGATTTCCCATTTTAAAAAAATATGCTTTCTACTCCTTTTAGGCCTATCTAGCTTAAAGCTGGGGGCAATTCACTTGCTCATCCCAATGGATGAGGAAGGACAAAAAGAACATCTTAAAGCTTACGGCATTGCCTACTTCGCCATAGAAAAAGGCACTACGGTAGATTGGTTATTAAATTATCGAGGGGGAAGTTTTATGATGCCTTTTAAGGAATCTTTAAAACTAGAATGCCAAATTAGAAATGTGAGTTATCTCGCGATAAGCGATGCAGAAGCAGAAAATATTCGCCAAAGTATTAGCAGCCCTGCTATTAATCAAGCGGTTGTAAAACTAGAGAAGGCCCCAAAAATAGCAGTTTATTCCCCCAAGGGTCTTTTACCTTGGGACGACGCCGTTACCTTGGTACTTACCTATGCCGAAATACCCTATGAAGTGGTTTACGATGAAGAGGTCTTAAATAATTTACTTCCTCGCTACGACTGGCTCCATCTTCATCACGAAGATTTTACTGGGCAATACGGACGCTTTTATGCTGCCTTTAAAAATGCTCCTTGGTACATACAGCAAAAAGCCGATATGGAGGCTTCTGCAGCAGCTTTGGGCTTTAATAAAGTGAGTGAATTAAAAGGAGCTGTGGCTCGGAAAATTAAAGAATTCACCATCGGAGGTGGCTTCCTTTTTGCCATGTGTTCGGCTACGGATAGTTACGATATTAGTTTATCTGCCACTGGGGTAGATATTTGTGAACCGATGTTTGATGGTGACCCTGCCGAACCCAATTACAACAACAAGTTGGATTATTCACAAACCCTAGCTTTCAAAGATTTCACTTTAATCGAAAACCCAAATCGCTATGAGTTTAGTAATATCGATGTTACGGATGGACGTAAAGTAAAACCAGAAGAGGATTATTTCAGTCTTTTTGAGTTTTCCGCAAAATGGGATATTGTTCCTACCATGCTTACTCAGAATCATCAACGTGTTGTAAAGGGCTTTATGGGGCAAACCACTGCTTTTCGCTCGAGTCTTGTAAAAAGTGATGTACTTATTTTGGGGGAGTTTAAACCCTATGGAGAAGCGCGCTACATTCACGGTGAGTTGGGTGAAGGCACTTGGACTTTTTATGGCGGTCATGATCCAGAAGACTACCAACACCGAGTGGGCGATCCTAAAACAGAGCTTTCCCTCTATCCTAATTCACCTGGCTACCGACTGATTCTAAATAACATTCTCTTTCCGGCAGCCAAGAAAAAGAACCAAAAGACTTAGAGTCTTATGGGATTTTAAAGGGACATTAGGCTTTTTTTGGAAGAGGTGTTATTAAAAAGAAAATATGAAAGCAACCATTACTTCGATTCAGTTAAGAGGTCCCTTTAAGTTTTTCGCTTTATCTGCAAAAGCCTTAAAAGTGATCAAGCAACTACAAGTAAGTAATTGCAAGGATTTTAAAAAGAAGGGTATGTGGACTACTCATTACACCATGACCCTTTGGCATGAGGAAAGTGATATTAAAGATTTCAGCTTAAGTGGTGCGCACTTAGCGGCAATGAAAAGCAGTGCTGAGATAGCCAAAGAAATTAGGACTCTGACCTACGATACGGATAGCCTACCCGATTGGAAAGAGGCATTAAAGCTTTTGGAAAACGCTAAGGTTTATAGATACTAGGACCTTTTGCTAATTGAAGAATCGCCAATTTACACCAAAGCGAAAAACGCGATCGTTCAAGGGAAAATGCGGTGCCGCAAAATAGTTATAGGGTGTTAAGCCTTCCGTACTATTCTGAAGCTTTAAGAAGATAATTGCCTTTGAAATTTTAAATTGAGCGAAGAGGTCCACCACTGGGAAATCACCAATTGGGTATTCATTAGCTAAGTAAAAACGACCTAAAGCAGGATTATAGGACGGTGAATTATAGGAAGTGAAATAGTTCAATTCTCCACCGACAAGACAGCTTAGTACACCTTTAAACAATTTAAAGTCAACGTACACTGCATTGCGCGTAACGAAGTCTGGTAAAGGCATAAATTCCTCTCCATCCAATGCAATTTGATAGTTTAGTCTATTATCAATATGGAGAAATTTCCAGAATTCAAAATCTTGTCTCAGCTCGAAAGAAGAGTAAGCTACTAGGCTAGCAGACTGCGGTAGACTGTTCGCATCATAATAGAGCATATTTTGATTGGTCCAGGTTCTGAATTGTAGATAATTTTTTTCTTGCCATTTAAGCCCCGCCTTAATCGTGTTGCTCAATTCTGGACTAAAATTATTATTCCAAATAAAGTTATTACTGTAGTAATAAAGCCCTTGAAAGTCGGGCGTTTTATTACGCAATTGATAAGAACCATATGCCCTTAACTCCCCATATATCGTAGTTTCCAAATCGCCGTCGATAGAAAAGTTGCCTGCTAAGGGCCCGCTTAAAACAAAGTCCACCGATCCCTGCAATTCAAATTTATCGCGGTAATTACCTTTAATCTTACCGATTACTCCTAAGTTATTTGCAGAAAAATTAAAATAGGCATTACCCGATTCAGTATACAAACTTTTCAGCCCAGCCTTCACTTCAAACTGACTAGTGTCACCAATGGTACTTTCTAGGTAAACTGTATTTTCCACTCCTGTATAGGCGAGACTGTCGGAATAAGTACCTGTATTAAAGAAATAGTTATCATAATAAGTCTCACTATTTCCATTATAAACTTGAGCACGACGATTATAACGGAGAGTATGACCCAGATAAATTGCGCTGCGTTTTTTGCTTTTCTGTGAAGCTGCAAGAGGATCTTTACTTAAAGTGTCCGATCCCCCGAGGCTATCACTATAAAGTGAATCCCTAAGGCTGGCATCACTGCTAGTAGAGTCGAACTGAGGTTTTGTTGGTCTTTTGAAAAACAGCTTTAGCAAGTCAATTCTATTATCAACAAAAAGATCACGATTATATAAAACCCTATTGTCTGTTGTGAGTCTGGGGTTAATAACCACTCGCGAGCTTTGCACATTATCGGTAAATACAGAATCATTGACCAGTCCACCAAATTCTTGTAATTCCATTTTCTCACTGGCAAAAGAAATTCGAGCCGAATAGATTTTATTTTTACTCAAGTAAGATGTGCTGAAATTAAAGCTGGCCTGCTTATTCTGATTATTAGCATAAAAGCTGAGGCTATTTAAACGCCTGTATTTTATATATGCATTCCAGCGCTCACTAATATTTTGGGTATGTAGAATACTAAAGGTCTGACCGCGATCGTAACCATTGTGGTGCCTCGCATCAGTTAATGGAGACCTTACTTGATAATAAGGAATTGTATTCGGATTTGTAAAATAATCGTCGAAGGCACCAAAGCTTTGAAAGGTCCAAAACTCACTTTCTTTGGGAACTAATAAATTATTTCGAGCAGACCCCAAGTTAGTTAAAACTAAACTTCCGTAAGAATCCTTTTGCGCGGCGTTTAATTCATGATACCAGCGCAAGTCTTGCAAGGTTGTATCAATAAAAAAGCTTTCTGACTTATTTAAAAAACTATACTGATGGCTGTGCTTCAATTGACCGTACAGTCTGCTATTTACAGAAATCAGCAAAACGAGCAGTGCAGCGAATTTTATGAAGCCTTTAGTAAGTCTCAGCATAGAGGAAATTATTGACAAAAATAACTAAGCTAATGGAAAGGAAGCCCGTAAGCTCATCCTAAAATGATGTTGAAGCAAAGATTTGACCAATTCTCCTTTACTTTATTGAGTACCTTTAACGATCAATATTAAATGTAGGTATGGTAGAAACAAGAAATGCACTTGGATTCGTAATGCATAGAAAGTTTTACTGTTTATTAAGTAGCCTCTTTTTCGCTTTTAATATGCAGTTTTCCTCCGCTCAAAACTATATCCCGCTACTAAACTCACCAAAGGAATGGCATTTAACGAGCTGCTTTTCGGGCTGCATAACTGACGTTTACTACATAAATAGCGATACCATTGTGGAAGGACTAAATTATAAAGTTCTAGATGGCTTCCACTACATCTCTCGCTCCTTCCTTTTCCGTGAGGAAATTTCTAACCAGAAGGTCTTCCTATCTTATCCGACAGGTACTAAAGGTAATGAAGAAGTATTACTTTATGATTTCTCTTTGACTGTGGGCGACAGTTTTACAATGAATAATCCCATCACACCCTTCCCCCCTAATAATGGGGTATACATTTTAGATTCTATAATTCCCAAACTTCTATTAGATGGGTTAAATCACCGTTTTTATTATTTCTCAGCATCTAGTGGTAACGCTAGTAATGAGCTGCCTGTTTGGGTAGAAGGTGTGGGATCGCTAAGTCTAATAAATGCACCAGGTGGCACACCAGATGTTCTTGGTGCGGGTAAGCTTAGCTGCTTCTTCGTCGATGGGGCTCTAATATATTCACAACTAGACTCTATTGAAACTTGTAAGCCAAGTAGCCTTAGCCAAGCCAAAGCCGTGGAGCAGAAGCTTGAGCTATACCCGACTATTGCAAAAATCTTTATTGAAATTAAAGGAATCAAAAACGGTCAACAGGCAAGCATTTATACATACAATGGTCAAAAAGTTATTACACATGAAGTAACGGGAATGGAAAGTGAGGTCTTGAAGATCCCAGTATCTCAGCTCTCCTCGGGCCTTTATTTCTTACAAGTCCAAAGCCAAAAAGAGCCAGCTGCCACCTTTAGGTTTATTAAAGAATAATTATCGATGTGACTTAAGTTAAAATTAAGCTTCCATTGCTTTTGTTAGCAGGCTTGAAAAAAATTGTCTTAAGGCAAGCAGACATGCCCAATAATAGTACTTGCTGTCCTGCCGCTCCCAAAGCATAGTACCGAATTTTAATTTCTTACTCCCTAGATCAAATTGTTATGTACCTAGGCCTTTCGAAACCTATCTCCGAGCCACAGTTTACTTTCTAAAATTAAATTTACAAATTGGACTAAATTAATTTCGACCTTAGCTTTTATAATAATTCTTACTGCTTTCGCCTGCTGGTTAATAATATTAGATAGTGTACCGAAAAGCCTAGCCGCCATTATTATATATAGGCTAAGAAAAACTAAAGACCTCTGCATAAAGAAAATGAACAAAAGGGAAATATCACTACCTTTTCATTCATCCCCTAGTTAAGATTCTAAGTATACTCTCAAAGTAAGCTAATGCCGAGCCGCTTGAGTCCCTGACATATTTTGGTTGATTCTACTTCCAGAGCGAATGATGAAAAATTGGGCAAAAAAAAAGCCTCAACGTTAAACGTTGAGGCTGCTTTAAAGATTGGCGACGACATACTCTCCCAGGAATGACCCTAGTACCATCTGCGCAAGTGGGCTTAACTACTCTGTTCGGAAAGGGAAGAGGTGATCCCCACTGCCATAGTCACCATAAATCGTTAATACGATTGACATATCGAGAGTTAATGAATACATGAAATCCGCGTTTAAAAGCTTACGGGTAATTAGTACTACTCGGCTATGACATTACTGCCTT
>CBFHVV010000121.1:0-6891 GCA_965658965.1 Croceimicrobium sp. | reverse complement strand
CACTACCGAATCGCCCGAATGATAAACACCATTGCCATCTTCCCCTACTCGGTTAAGGCCAGCCACAAAACACATATTTTCAATAGCTCTGGCTTTTAACAAGCTTTTCCAAGCTACCGCTCTGCGCTCAGGCCAATTGGCCACAAAAATTTGCAAATCAAAATATTCGGTATTTCTACACCAAACCGGAAAACGTAAATCGTAGCAAACCTGCGGGTTGATGCGCCAGCCTTTGTATTCCAATATTAGCTTTCTAGCGCCAGCGTGATAATGTTGATCTTCTCCCGCCAAGGTGAATAGGTGGCGTTTATCATAGCATTTAT
The DNA here is from genome assembly GCA_965658965.1 of Croceimicrobium sp. Taxonomy (GTDB): domain Bacteria; phylum Bacteroidota; class Bacteroidia; order Flavobacteriales; family Schleiferiaceae; genus Croceimicrobium. Next base: position 6,568 of record CBFHVV010000121.1, on the reverse strand, counting down.
ATTCGCCCGATGGGAAAACAAAAAATAAGCGATTTACATAATTACCCTTATCATTTATAATTAAACTTCCCGTAATGGCCGCTTGGTGAAGATGTGCCATTTCTTTCATCCAGGCTAAGCTCGGTCCATCTGTTGGCTCGGCGAGCGACTCGGGCTGCATACTAAAGCCCGTGCTAAACATTTCGGGTAAAACAATTAAATCTACCGGTGGAAGCTCTGCTAAAAGTTGGCCAAAATGATTGCGATTAGCTTGTGGATCTTCCCAATGCAAAGCTGTTTGCACGAGAGCTAAATTGAGTATTTCTTGAGCAGCAATAGAAGACATGATCATGTAATTAATGCTCTAAGGTAGGGGACAAAAATCAATTTAAACCTTTATTTAAGGGTGAATTTTGCAATAAATCGACCCTTGCTCCCGCTTTCTGCGAGCCCAGTATTTTTCTTTTGATGTCAGCCTAGAAAGTGCATGCTAAAAAATAGTATTTCAAAGTCTAGGCCTCGCAAAATTCTATTTAGAAAAGGCTTAACTCACTAAGGAATACCTTTAATTTTAGCTCTATTCTTGGCGGTAAAGTCGGCATTAAGGGAAAGTTTTTCGAAAAATTGGCCTAAAATCAAAAGAGCTTAGCCGTAAATCGAAATAAATTTTTCCTTACTTTTGAAAGGAAGAGCACAAAGTTTTTTCATTTTTATGTTTTAGTTTTCGTTAAAAGCCTCGCATTGCGGGGCTTTTTTAATTTCTAGCCTGGCTCACAATCACCTAGCTGCTAAAGCACATAAAAATAAATTGCTCCCCAAAGGAAAGGGCGGTTACGTCTTTTTTATAATAAAGGTTGGGTATTCTAAAAAATATTGTAGTTTAGTAATGCTTAACAGGGTTCTTCATTTTATAGGGAAATAGGGTTAGTAATCTACAGATTCCAAACACTGTTAAGCATTTTGAAAGCGGGAGTTGCAGAGTCTCCCGCTTTTTTTTTGTCCTAAATTTTACGTGCCGACATTGTTTTTAGGTCGCCATAAATTCTTTTCAAAATCCCCTTTTGATATGGATCATAAGACCAAGCATTATCGAACTGACTGATTACCTCCTCATTAGCCTGATCGGTAATTACCAAACTATGAAATTGGGTTCCCCTATTATGCTGCTGTTTCTCCATGGCCATTTGTAGATCGTCGCTAATTTTATACATAATAAAGTCACTAATCACCAACACATCGGCATCGCGATAACCATGCGTCTCCAACTGCTGAAGCGCTTCGTTTAATGCCAAACTTATATCTGTTCCCCCGTGAAAAGATTTCTGTAAAAAAGCCGCCACTTCATTGATGCTATCCACCAAATTATACAGGTCGATGGTATGAATACCACTGCTAAAATTAATAAGGAAGGCCCGTCGCTCATCGGCAGCCGCCATTTTAAGAATGGCAAAGCACAATACTTTTGCAATCCGCTCTGGCTCGCCCTCCATACTCCCACTAGTATCTACGCAAACAATAAAAGGCCCTTTCTCCTTTTTCTTAACCTTTTGAAACGACTCACTGTAAACGCGAGTACTGCTCTGTAAAACACGATCCTCAAATTGATTAATCTGCAATTGCTCGTCGGCAAAACGTTTCAAAAACTGCCATTCGCTCTGCTCCCCAAAAAGAGCCACCTCCGTAGGCAACACATTATTAAGGTCACTGCCATAATTTACGCCCACAATTTCTGTCCGCAAATTTGGATCCTTGTGCCACTCCTTAAACTCTAGTACTTTTTCATAATGCTCCTCCTCCATTTCCAGCTCAGCTTCGCGCATAGAGCCTAATAAATCGGCAAGACGTTTTAGTTCTTTTTCATCCTTGAGTAAAGCATCGTACATTTTTATCAAGTCCAACGTTTGCTCTTCCCATAAAGCGCGACTCATATCCCAATAGCGACCAATATGCTCGGTAAAAGGCTTAATTAAAGAGCTCAACTTTTTAAATTCCTGCACCTTCGCTTCAACTTTCCCCTGAAACTCCTCTTTCGCTTCCCGCAAGTGCTTCATCTGCCACGTAAAAATCTTAGCACTTAAACGTGCGTCCCATTGAGATAGCAAATCTTTTAGCACACGCTCAATTTGCGCCAAAGCCGCCTCACTCATGGCTTCATAAGAACGCTCTTTAATAATTGTTTTAAACTTCTCTTGGTGAAAACTCGGGTCAATTTCTTCGCGAGTATAATAAGTACTTACTTTTTGAATCAAGTAATTATAAGACTGACAAAACTGCCTTAAATGACGTACACCCCAGCTTTCTAGCTCCCTTTGCTCATCTTCAAAAGGATGTTTTTTCGAGAGTTCACCGTAGGTTTTCCGGAACCAGTGCAGGGTATCTACTAAAATTTGCTCCCCCAATAATTTATTCTCTTGCGCCAGCTTACGCAAATCATCATCACGAAAAAGATCGTTTAAAGCCTCCTTAAAGTAGCTGAAATACTCGCTTTGCAGACTATCCTCATCCATCGGCTCCCCCAAAAGAAGTTCACGGAGATAAGCCACAAAATACCGTCGGCTTTGCTTATCCAACACTTCTGCAAACTGTATAAATCGTTCAAACTCTTCGTGTAGCTTTTCTATCGACTGTTCTTGCATATTCTTAAAACCCTTACTCGAGCAATTGCCCAATTGGTTATTTAATTACTTATTTACAAAAGCTTAGGTGGCTAGTTTCGCTTTCGCGAGATGCGTCTTTAATAAAGTCCAGACTAAATCTGTAAACCAGTTTTCTATTTGAAATTCCGTCACCCAATTATCGGATAACTTTTAAATTGCAGATAGACATTAAATACCGGCAAGGCCTAATACCTGCCCATCTGCCCACGAGCGATACTAATCTCGCTGGTAGCTATGGCGTAATTTCTCTAATTTAAGCTCAAGTGCCGATAAAGCCTCGGTTACCTCTTGATGATTAGCCTCCACTACCGGCATAAGTTTTTCATCAATAAAAACATTCCCCTTTGCTAAGTCGAGCGACTCTGGTTTATTATCTATCAAATTCTGTTGTTGCTTTTTTATAAAGTCTTCCAATTTGGCATAGCGCTCCTCCCAAAAGCTATAAACCAAGGCATGTGGCTTTTTATACAGGAAGTCAATTTTCTCCTGTTGATAGGTCACCAAGGTGAGTAAATGCTTTACCGAATTATGCTTTATATTTAAGCTAAACTGTTTACTAGCTTTCGCTGCAGAGAGTCTATTAACCAGCTTAAACTCCTCATCGTAAAGGTTAACAACTTCGTATTCGTCTACCTTTAGGCGGTTATAATCTTTTACACTAATGTATAATCCGGCAAATTGCTCCCCTTGTTTCTCTAGCTGATAATACTCCTCCTCTACCGGGCGAAGCACCTCTTCCATGCGTGTAGTTTTTAGGCTAATTTCATCCTCTACCTCTTGTTTAAAAGCTTCCACCTCACGCTTTATCATACTTAAACCTATGCTTAAACTGTAGCCGTGCTTGCGAATAGTTTCACTTACAATTTCTTGCACAGGCTCCATTTCTTCCGGTCTATTCCAAAGGCAATGCACCATTAAAAAGCAGTCTAGCAAGTCTACTTTCTTACGATCATTTAAAAATGCAGAAGTACGCAGCAAGCGAATAATTTTCTTCCAGCGGCGGTCAAAAACATGTAATTGCAGTCTATCGCTGGACTGTTTGGCATTATACTCTTCAATTTTTTTGCGTACAATCTGTATCACCGAAAGCACCTCGTCGCCTATTTCTAAGCTATCTATTTCGCGGTGCCAATCTTGCAGTTCGGCATTAGTTATTTTTAATTCCGCAGCAATTTCATCTTTATAAACTGGTTCGGTTCCAGTAATCATTTTCAAGAAACTCTTAGAGTTCTTAATCCCCAACATTTGATAACGAATCAGCAATCGATCGTAAAGGGCCCCAAAGTTTTCATTATCTGGCGGAAGTTCATTACTCGCTGTAATTAGTCCGCGGAGATCTACCTTTATTTCCTGCTCTCCGTTACGGTAAACTTTTTCATTAATTATGGTAAGCAGTGCATTTTGGATAGAGGAACTCGCCTTCCAAATTTCATCGAGAAAGACCAAGTTAGCGCCCGGCATATACTTTTCCGTTTTCCGCTCGTACTTATCTTCCTCCTTTAACTTTTGAATTGACACCGGCCCAAAAACCTCTTCTGGAGTAGAAAAGCGCGTCATCAAGTATTCAAAGCTCTGCGCATCTTGAAAAGCAAATTTTAATCGCCTGGCAATTAAACTCTTCCCCACCCCTGGGGGACCAAGTAGAAAAATACTTTCACCAGCGATGGCACTAAGTAAGCTTAATTTTATGGCTTCATCTCTTTCATGCAGGCCTTTACTTAATTGATTGATGAGTTTTTTAAGGCGGGGTTTTCTTTCCATAAGCTTTAGAACAAGCATTAGGTCTTGGAGTTCGTAGGGAGCACTTTTTTTTAGAGCTAATATTTAAGCAAAGCCAAAGATATCGCTGATTAAGCAATTACATTCTCTTATTAAACATTTTGCAAGTATCATATCGCTATCGTGCAATTAATTTTGCCTAAAACCTAACGATGCCAACATTCATATTAAAACCACTTCAGCTTAAAGGAAAACATTTAATCATAATAGATTTTGACTCCAGAGACAGCAAAGCAAGGCAACACGTAAAGTGCTTCCCTGCCTGGTTTGAATGGGACGGTAGATATTGGTTTACATATTATTCTCCAGGGGCTATTAATCGGTTATTCCACCACCTTAAGGCCCTTGGCCATGTAGATTATAGCGCGTACAAGAAAATCCACGAAGAAGATATCGAGCTAGCAAAAGCCTTAAATCTAGGCAAATTGAAGAGAGTTAGTATAAAACGAGAAGTGCCCGCATTACATCAGCAGGATTTCAAGCAATTCCAGCAGTATCTACTTGCCTGCCGTTTTTCCAAAAGTACTCGAAAGGTTTACGAAAGCATGATGGTGATTTTCCTATCTTATTTTGAAAACCATTCTTTGGACTTAATCAGCAATGAGGAGATCAACAAATTTATCGGTGAAGAATTTGTCTCCAATAATTATAGCTCTTCTAGTATTCGTCAACTTGTAGGCGCGATAAAAAAGTTTTATTTGAAACGACTTAATATAGTCCTAGATATTGATAAACTTGAAACGCCTCGCAAGGAATTCAAATTACCGAAGGTGCTTAGTAAAGAGGAAGTTGCCAGCTTAATTACCCAGATAAAAAACCTGAAACACCGGATGGCAGTTGCTTTACAATATGGGTGCGGCTTAAGAGTAGGTGAATTACTTCAATTAAAGGTGAACGATTTTGATTTTAATCGTCACACAATAACAGTTAGACAAGGCAAAGGAAGAAAAGACCGACGCATTCCAATTTCAGAAGGAATCTCTAATCTAATTGGTCAGTATATTGCGGCTTATAGCCCACAACATTACTTTATTGAAGGCCAAAGTGGGAAGGCCTACTCTCAGAGTAGCATCAATCACATTCTTCACCGCGCAGGAGAGGATGCTGGCATTAAGGAGAGGGTTCACTCGCACATGCTGCGCCATAGCTATGCCACCCATTTACTAGAACAAGGTACCGATTTAAGGTATGTACAAGAATTATTAGGTCATAAAAGCTCAAAAACCACAGAGATCTACACTCATGTTAGCATGCGCATGTTAGGCAACATCAAAAGTCCCTTTGACAGCTTGGGGCTTCCTTAATAAAAAGCACTAAACTTGCGTTTATCCCTTGCCACTTGAAGGTCAATAGCTAATTTTATACGCATATAAACAAGTTGGGGCTAATTTAAATGAAAATAAAACTAACAATCATAGTAGCTCTTTTGAGTATAATTATCGCCTGTAATCAAAATGATTCATCTGAGTTGGAAACTCATCAGGTCGACTTGGAAGAATCTGACCATTTAAAACTTGAGAAAGCAAACGACTCTTGGAAAGTTAGGAAGTTTATAGAAGCTCATCCCGAAAGTGAGTTATTTGACTCAGCTATTATCAAATACTTTAGACTATATGAGAAACACCTCTCATCAGGAGCAGTCCTTCCGCCATGGCATTGCGATAGAAGTTGCAAGTCAGTTCTTGTAGATGAATATGGGCAAGTTCTTTATGACGGAACTCTTGTGCATATTGATTCTATTCCAAGTTTAGCATATGAATTACTTCTAAATAAAGACACGAGTGAGAACTCCACTGAATTCAGACAGTTTGCTGACTCTACAGGAACTACTAGGCATTATTCAAAAGGACATTTTGAGCTTATCTTCACGCCTGACTCAGCACCGAATTTACAGACTGTTGTATTCAAATTGAGGGAAGGAATAAATAGATATAAATCTGATTTGGCAATTGCTTGGTACGGATCGCGATTAGAAAAATTAAACAATAGTGAACGACAAATTATTGATTCTTTATTTGCTACTAGGATTGTCTTTACCAATTTCATGGATATTACTGACCCGCCACCTCCTCCGTCGGACACTTCCTTCAGAATCCTAGACTTTATTGATAAGAATGACTACAATGAAGAAAAGAAAAAAAACTAGCCCCAAC
>CBFHVV010000120.1:0-6891 GCA_965658965.1 Croceimicrobium sp. | reverse complement strand
TGAAGGTCTACCGAAAAAAGGTTTTGGCGGTAACGAATTCTGGCTTCATAGCTAGCACTTTGGCCAGGGCTTAGTTTTAAATCCTCTCTTAGCCAATGCACATCTGCATTAGCGACAAAAAGTCCTCCTTTACTTAAGGCAAAATGATTCTCACCTTGTCCCGTATAAATTACATTATTAATAGTATCGGTTCCAATTACAAATAAGGGCTCGGGGGTTCCACCGATTGCTAAGCCTTTACGCTGACCAATGGTAAAGTAGTGAGCGCCGTTATGCTCGCCTACTTTCTTACCCAACTCTGGGACTAATTCAAAGGGAGCCACTTTGCTTTCCCAAGGGCTTTTTTCCTTTAATAAGCCTTTCTTTAGAGAAAGTTGAGCCTGCGCAGGAATTTCTATCACATCACCTTTGCGCGGCTTTAATTGCTGTTGCAAGAATTCGGGTAAACGAACTTTCCCAATAAAACACAAGCCTTGAGAATCTTTTTTATCTGCTGTAACCAAACCTAATTCCTGCGCTATCCTGCGCACTTCCGCCTTCTGTAAAGCTCCAATTGGAAAGAGTGCCTTGGCCAATTGCTCCTGATTTAGTTGGCATAAAAAGTAACTTTGATCCTTATTGCCATCTGCGCCAGCGAGTAAATGATGCTGTTCTTGCCCATCTACAGTAGTGGTAGATTTTTGACAATAATGACCAGTTGCCACAAAATCAGCCCCCAAAGCCATGGCTTTATCTAAAAAAACATCAAATTTAATTTCCCGATTACAGAGTACATCAGGATTTGGTGTCCGACCTGCCTGATATTCAGCAAACATATAGTCCACAATACGATCTTTATACTCGGCACTCAAATCAATAACCTGAAAGGGAATGCCTAGTTTTTCCGCCACTAAAATAGCGTCATTGCTGTCTTCTATCCAAGGACATTCATCGTGCAAGGTTACAGACTCATCGTGCCAATTACGCATAAAGAGCGCAATCACTTCATGTCCTTCCTCCTGTAATAGATGGGCCGCCACACTGCTGTCAACTCCACCGCTCAAACCGACTACTACTCTTGCCATTACTCTTTCTCCTCGTCTTTTTTTCCTTTTTTCAAACGTCCACGATCCCAAATTTCCTTTTTCTCCAGTTTCATACTCGCATTAAAATGATACCATGGACCATCCATCAGGCCGCGTTTATAACTTCCCTTTAACCTGGGTTTGCCAGAACTAAAAAAGTAAGTAGCTGGACCGTGCAAGCTGCCATCTTTGTAAATACCTTTTGCCATTGGTTCACCACTTTCGTAGAACTGTTGCCATTCGCCCTCCTTCTTACCATTAATATAGAAAAGCTTCTCAGCTACTTTTCCGTTAGCATAATAACTTATAGAAGGGCCTTCTTTTATGCCATTTTCATAGTTTTCACGGCCAATTACCATTCCGTCGGCGTTATAAATGGTCCAAGTACTATCTTTCTTTTTATCAATATAAAGGCCTTCAGCTGCTAATTGTTTGCCTTCTCCGTATTGATAGCTGTAGCTATTACCGGTTTTTCCCCGAAAAACATTAATAGCCTGCAAATCCCCGAAAGGGAAATAATATTTAAAAGTATCCACAGGAATGCCATGCTCAAAAGTGCCAATATATCTCAGCTTCTTATTGTCGTATACTTTCCGCCACTCCCCGTGCTTCTTGCCTTGAGCATCTTTCGGACTTTGATTTCCTTGAGCTGCCAAATTGATAGTCATTAAAAGACTAATTACAAAGATTCCGTTTTTCATATTGCAAAAATACTAGGATTAATTGGCATGATTGACTAGAAACGTAGAGGGCTTAGTTTAATTTTGCACTTTTGAGCGCCAAAATTAAAGGATGAATAAGAAAATACGCAAACCTTGGGTTAGTTGGCTCATGGTGATACTGAGTTTGGGCTTTTTCAGCTTAGTAGTTTTACGTGCCTTAAAACTTTCGGTTACCCATGATGAAGCTTATACGTATCTACATTATGTTAATCAGAGCTGGTGGAATATCATTATTTACAAGCCACCCCACATTCCTAATAACCACATTTTAAATACTTTATTAATAAAGTTCTCCTGTGGGCTTTTCGGCTGCAATCCTTTTACACTGCGTCTTCCCAATGTACTTTTTTCCCTGGTTTATTTCTGGTATGCTGCCAGTCTAGCAAAATCTTTTCGCTTCCCAGGCATTCAAATTCTAGCCTTTTTAGCCCTGTGTTTGCAAGTATATTTCTTTGACTTTTTTGCTTTGGCACGCGGTTATGGAATGGGCTTAGCTCTAATCTTAGCTAGTATTTACCACTTGTATAAGTACCGCGAGCTCAATAATGGCCATCATATTTGGAGAACCTTAATATTTGCCGCCTTCGCCGTTTATGCCAATTTTACCTTCTTGTATGCATTTGTCGCTTTAACCATGCTTTTAGTAATTCTTTGGCTTCAAGAAGGCAATGGTGGCACCAAAACCATTGGAATACTCTTACGTCCCGTTTTAATTGTTAGTGGTATTCTTTTAGTTTTTATTGCCATACCGCTTAAAAATATAAGTGGTGACTTATTTGGGGGTGACACTAGTTTTTGGCGCGACACAGTTAACTCTCTAACCTGGAATATGCAATATGGCCAACACGATGCAGCCTCTTCTGCTCTTTCCTTTGGTATTGCGATAATAATTTTGCTCGGTGCCCTATTCTTTGTTTACGATACTTTTAGTAACAAGCAAAGCCGTTTTCGGTTTTACCAAGAAGCGCTTCTATTACTTTGTTTAACTGCCACGGTTCAAATTCTTCAGCACCTGATTTTAGGAACCCAATTTTTAATGGGACGTACTGCCTTGGTTTATGCTCCTTTGTTTTTGGTTTATATCATCTTTCTTTTTCAACGTTTTAATGAATATAAAGGAGGGGAAAATATTCAACTAGGACTTAACATTCTTTGGGTATTAATCCTACTCTTTAACTTTAAAGGTTTAAATCTAAGCCACACTTTTGAGTGGGAATACGATGCCTTTAACAAACAGGCCTTGAACTTAGTGGAAGAAGATGTGAAGAATCGAAAATTGAAGAATGCTACTATTGGTGTAAACTGGCTGTTTGAACCTAGTTTAAACTTCTACCGCATTTCTGGTGAAAAAGAGTGGCTACAGCCGCTTACGCGAGATGGACATCAGGATACTACTTATTCCTATTATTATCTATTGGGTAAGCCAGAAGCGGAAACTCTACAAAAGCTAGAGAATAATGATTGGACTATCATGGCAGAATTCCCCAACGATAGCCGACTTTACCGAAATGAAAATTAGCTATAAAAGTTTTCAGTGAAAGACGCGATTTCGCCTTTACCCAGTATTAGGCGTTCCCAAATTCCTTTTAAAAAGCCAAAACCATAGGCACTAAGCTGAATAAAACTGGCAAAAACAGCTAGTACTCCAACCTTAAGGCTTTTATTCACCATGGTTGAATGAATGAGTATCAGGGAGAGATAGAAGCTTATTAGTACACTGAAAAGCTGAAAACCAAAAATAAGAGAAGCTAATAAAGAAACAATCCAGGCCAAAGTAAATGCTAAAGGAAAGAAGTGCAAGACCTTAAGGCTTGACGGATGTCTTTTAAAGAGATTTATTCGAGCCAAGCCCGAATTAAAAACCTGCTTATAAAAGAGTTTAAAATTTGTTCTCCTTTTATGATAAACATAGGCATCTGCAATTAGCGCTGTAGAAAAACCAGCTTTAACTAAGCGGATACTCATGTCTATATCTTCCCCAAAGCGCATACCCGAAAAACCACCCGTTTCTTTAAAAACGGAGAGGCTGTAACCCATATTAAAGCTGCGTGGGTGAAACTTTTCTACACTCTTTTTTCCCCCTCTAATTCCTCCGGTAGTAAATAAGGAGGTCATGCTGTAATTAATAGCTTTTTGTACCGTGGTGAAACTATCATCAGCTCGATCTGGACCACCAAAAGCATCTACGTAAGTGTCTTTTAAAAAGTTCCGAACCGTGTGAACATAATGAGGAGGAATAATACAATCGGAATCTAGAAAAATAAGATAGTCCCCTTTCGCTCTCTCTGCGCCGTAATTGCGGCTTAAGCCAGGACCACTATTCTTTTTATAGAAGTACTGAATACTGAGTAGATCTTTAAAAGCATCAACAATAGCTTCGCTTTTTTCTAGCGAGCCGTCCTCCACAATTACTACCTCAAAATTTGAGTCACTTTGCTTTAAAAGACTATTTAGTAACTCTTCAATTTCCACAGGTCGATTGAAAAGCGGAATAATGAGAGAAAGTTTAATCATGGAGATTAATACGCGTATCTACAGTGTACTCAACTGGTTTATTACTATTTCTTATAATTAGCTCTGCGATAAAGCCCGCGAGAAAGAGTTGGACTCCAATTACCATCGTAGCTAAGGCTATATAAAAGAAAGGATTGCTCGCTACTAAAGGAGCCTTCTGCCCCATTCCTAAAGCATATAATTTTTGCGCTCCAATAAATAAGGCTGCGAAAAAACCTAGCACCATAATTAGAGTACCATAAAGGCCAAAAAAGTGCATCGGTCTTTTCGAAAACTTTGAAACAAAGGCAAGAGTTAATAAATCTAAGGGACCATTAATGAAGCGGCTCAGGCCAAATTTTGTTGTCCCAAATTTTCGCGATTGATGCTGAACCACCTTTTCCCCGATTTTGGTGAAACCAGCATTTTTGGCTAAAACTGGAATATAACGATGCATTTCGCCATGCACATCAACCGCTTTGATTACCTCATTACGATATGCCTTTAGTCCACAATTAAAATCGTGTAATTCAATTTTACTTATCTTACGAGTAGCCCAATTATAAAATTTTGTTGGAATTGTTTTGGAAAGAGGATCATATCGTTTTTTCTTCCAGCCGCTCACCAAATCGTAGCCTTGATCATTGATCATTGCCATTAGCTCTGGTATTTCGTCTGGACTATCTTGTAAATCTGCATCCATGGTAATCACTACCTCTCCTTCTGCAGCAGCGAAGCCAACATTTAAGCCAGCAGATTTTCCGTGATTACGACGGAATCCTATGACTTTAACCCTTTGATCTTTCGCTGCTAAGTCGGCCAAGACGGTGGCGCTTTCGTCATTTGAACCATCATTAACGAAAATCACTTCATAAGAGAAGCCCTCTTTGTCGATGGTTCTCTTTATCCATTCGTATAATTCATTAAGTGATTCTTCCTCATTAAATAGAGGTATTACGAGAGATAGGTCCATTCACAAAAAATATTAAAGCGCTGTCGGTTCCTTCTTTTTAACAATGGCAGAAACTATTAAGCCAATAATGGCATAACCTATAAAGGAATAACCAAAGCCTTTGAATAGATTGGCTAAGCTATACTGTTCCATGTTTTTCACCTCTTCAATGCTCGCATCTATATCTGCTTCTGGAACACCAAAAGATTGCAATCTTTCGGCGGTCACTTGTACGGTAATATCTTTTAATTGTACCGCAGCCTGAGGGTCCACTACATTAAATAAAACGTAGCTAAGCAAAAGATTAGCTAAACTATAAACTACAAAGGCTGTCATAAATGTGCTAAAGGCATCCTTAAACTCAATGTATCCGCCCATTTCCTTACGTGCTTGTATAGTGGCAAATACAAGAAGAGTCAGTGATATAATAAAAAGACCTAGTCCTCCCCAGGCACTAACAAGATAATTAAGATCGATAGCGTACCCTACAATGATATATAGTGTATTAATAAGTGTAATATAAAGTCCGAACTGGAGACCATATTTTTTAACTGACTCATTCATAAAGAGGTAAATTTTGGATGCTCAAAGATAGCTAAAATGCCTGCTATTAATCACGACTTTCTTTTATAAATTAAAAGAAAAAAGCTAGCTTTGCACCCTTAAAGGCAAGTCCCATACAACCAGCTCCTAATGAACTCCCCCAGGGCGGGAACGCAGCAAGGGTAATTGGTCGTAGCGGTGTGATATGGATCGCTTGCCTTTATTTTTTTCTTCTCTTCCTATTCTTTTTCTTATTACTTTGCGAATTCATTAAAGTCTAAGTCTAAATCAGTGAATATCAGATTAGGATTCTACATCTCTTTATTATGCATTACCAGTTTTTTTAGTAGTGCCCAAAGCGATGCGAGATATATAGATTCACTGAGGAGAAATGTCGATAGCTTAGAAAACCCAGATGTCTATTTCAAATACTATCTAAAACAAAGCGAAAACCTACGCAACAGCTTCGAACAACGCTTAGATGCCTCAAAAAAAGCCGAAAGAATTTCTCTTGAGTTATGCGATAATCTGGAGCTGATCCGTGTTTATGGTCATAGAGGTTTAATATACCGTCAACAGGGCAGTTTAGCCCTTGCCATAGAGTCTTTTACAAAGGGCTTTAAATTTCTTGAAATTGACGAAGAATCTAAAAAATATCCCAAACAAAAAGGTTGGTTTTTAATGGGTTATGGTAACCTTCTATTTCAATTTGATTTGATGAATGAGGCGCAAATAACCTACCGGGAAACCTATGATCACTTTAAAGGATTAGAAGATACTTCGGATTATTTAGGTCAAGCTGTGGCCCTGAATAATATCGGACTTTGCAAAATTAAAGCGGAGGAATTAGATTCTGCCTTATTCTATTTTACACGTGGCTATAGGATTAGAGAAGAATTGCAAAACCATTATTTGATGGCGCATAGCCTCATTTATTTGTCTCGCGTGTATTTATTCCAAGGGCTTGAACAAAAAGCAGACTCAGTACTGCAACTGGCAAAACAGAACTTAAATTCTACCAGCAGAAAGGAATATGAAATTGATATTACAGTAGGTTGGGCAAAGATTGCAATAGCCAAGGGAGACCTTGTTTCCGCAAATAGCGAGTTAAACGCAT
>CBFHVV010000119.1:0-6893 GCA_965658965.1 Croceimicrobium sp. | reverse complement strand
TGCCGGGAAACGCGCCCTTACGGGAGAAGGCTTATTTATGACTGCCTACTCTAATGAAGACTCGGTAAAGCGCAAGGTGTATTTTGCTTCACCCTATCCAGGTAAAATCATTCCCCTCGATTTAAAGACCTTCGGTGGCAAAATTATTTGCCAGAAAGATGCCTTTCTCTGCGCAGCCAAAGGTGTAAGCGTGAGCATTGAATTTAGAAAACGCATAGGCGTGGGCCTTTTTGGCGGAGAAGGTTTTATTATGCAGAAACTAGAAGGTGATGGAATGGCTTTTTTACACGCTGGCGGAAGCATTATCGAAAAAGACCTCTTAGCGGGTGAAGAGCTAAAAGTAGATACAGGCTGCTTAGTAGGCTTCGAGCCTAATGTTGATTATGATATTCAATATGTTGGTGGTTTACGAAACACCCTTTTTGGTGGAGAAGGTGTATTCTTTGCACGTTTGCGGGGGCCAGGTAAAGTGTTTATTCAGTCTTTGCCATTTAGCCGTTTAGCAGACCGAGTTATTTCTTCTGCTCCTAAAATGAATGGAAAGAATAAAGGCGAGGGCAGTGTTTTAGGAGGAATCGGTAATCTTTTTGATGGTGACAATTCATGAGAAAATTAGTAGTAGGCTTTTTAATATTGATCAGTTTCTCGGGAATTAAAGCGCAAACGGAACAACAGTTTGAGGATTTCGCAAAAGATTTATTAGTCTTGGTAACCGACACCAGTGAGCTTCCGCGCCTAGAGTATATTCGCATTAAAACCTATCGCTCCATGGTCGATAATCAGGATTGGAGCTACAAAGAGAAAGAGGAGTATAAATATAAAATTGAAGCCAACTATGGCCGAGAATACGAACTCTTCCATAAAAGCTTAGAGCTTCTAGTAAAGCGATATTATTTAGAAATTAGCGATGGCGCCAGTGCTGAGTATCTAAGTAGTACTTATCAAGCGAAAGCTAATTTTAAGGGAGCTTATGATGCAGAACTGCGCTTTTTATACTCCTATAAGGGTATGCAAAGTGTAGTCCGTTTCCAGTACGAACTTTTTAATACCGAGAGAGGTCTGGGCTTTTTTGGTGCGCCCATTAAAGAAGAATTTTAACCCCTTTTTAGGAATTGCGTTTTTGCAACATGGGGACAAATCGAAAGTCGCCATGGTCCAGTACGCTAAAATCATCCTCGCTATTACGAGTGACAACTTTCATACGCTGTTCTTTATCGCCCACAGGAATAACTAAACGCGCCCCTACCTTTAGCTGCGCCAACAATGGCTTGGGTATAAATGGCGCACCGGCGGTTACAATTATTCCATCGAAAGGAGCATATTGAGGCCAACCGATATAGCCATCGCCAAAAACCTGATTCAAGTTATATTCTAGCTTGTTGAGCATCATTCTACTAAATTCAAAAAGCTCCTTTTGCCTTTCAATCGAATAAACTTTCACTCCCATCGCTACTAAAACCGCCGCCTGATATCCCGAGCCAGTACCAACTTCTAAAACTTTATCTCCCGCTTTTAAACCTAGTTTTTCACTTTGAAAAGCAACCGTATAGGGATGAGAAATAGTTTGATCAGCTCCGATAGGAAAAGCCCGATCTTGATAAGCATAGTCTTCAAAGCCACTATCTAAAAAGAGGTGGCGTGGCACGGTACCAATCGCCTTTAGCACCAAGCGATCTCGTATTCCCTTTTCAATAAGCAGCTTTACCAACTTATTGCGCATTCCTCTATGTCGTGGCAAATCATTCACGGGGCGAATTTCCAAATATTTGCTTTAATCCACACCAGAAGTTTTAAAGAAAATGAACAGATTTTTGTGAACACTTATCTACGAAAGTTTGAGGCTTAGCCTAATCTTGTAGTATTTTTACAGCAGAAAAATTTAGCATGTTAAAAATAGGCGTTTTAGGAGCAGGACATTTGGGGAAAATTCACCTGCGCTGTATTCTAAATCTCAGTTCTCATTATCAACTGGTCGGTTTTTATGATCCACGTGCAGAGGTAGCTAAGGAAATATCAAAGGAATTAGGTATTCAAGCTTTTACTTCCGTAGAAGCCTTAATTGAGGCTGTGGATGTTGTGGATATAGTCACTCCTACTCTTAATCACTATGAGCTTGCTGTATTGGCGGCTCGAAAAGTAAAACACTTTTTTATCGAAAAGCCTATTACCGAAACTCCGGAGCAGGCTAAAAAGCTAATCAAGCTTTGCGAAGAAGCTGGCGTTAAAGCACAGGTGGGCCACGTAGAGCGTTTTAACCCTGCTTACCTTGCGGTGAAAGATGCTATTAGCAATCCGCTTTTCATAGAAACTCATCGTCTGGCTGAGTTTAACCCCAGGGGTACCGATGTTCCAGTTGTATTAGACTTAATGATTCACGATATCGATATCGTTTTGGGAACGGTGAAGTCTCCCGTAAAAAAAATCCATGCCAGCGGTGTGGCTGTTTTAAGTAACAGTCCAGACATTGCCAATGCCCGGATAGAATTTGATAACGGCGCCGTCGCCAATCTTACTGCCAGCCGGATTTCTCTTAAAAATATGCGCAAAACTAGAATCTTTCAGCGGGATGCCTATATCAGCATAGATTTTCTGACCAAAGAAAGTGAGGTGATCCGCATGAAGAAAGAAGTTGACGAATCCGATCCTTATGCCATGATTATGGAATTAAATGATGGTGACAAGCGTCAAATTTATTTTGAAAAGCCTGAAAGCAAAGCTAGCAATGCCATTCAAGAAGAATTGCGTTCTTTTGCTGACGCTATCAATAAAAAGGTAGATGTGAGCGTTAGTTTAGAAGACGGTTATAAAGCCTTACAAGTAGCGCATGAAATTTTGGCTAAAATCGATTTAAACCACAACCAAATTACCTAAAAAGGTAGATGTTCAAACGACTATTAAAATTTATCTCTTTAGGAGCCTTGTTTCTTGTTGCCGCTTGCAATCAAGAGGAAGCTAAGAAGCCCGTTTATCTCGTAATCGATGCAATCCATTTAGAAACAGACTTTAACGAAGAAGGAAGTGAGCATCAAGATATTACTACGGTTTGGGTTTATATTAATAATGAGCCTGCAGGAGCCTACGAATTACCAGCAACTGTTCCGGTCATTTTAAATGAAGGCAATAACGAATTATTGCTATATGCAGGGGTAAATACCAATGGTATTCAGTCCTTTCGCTCTATCCACGATGGCTTCAATCCTCTATTTCTGGATGTCTTTAACCCAAACACGCCCGGTAAAATAGATACGATTGTGCTTAGCGATGAACAGTTGACCGTAAACTATCGCAGTAATTTCAATCTTATTCAAGTAGAAGACTTTGATGATCCAGGACTGAACTTTGAGAGTACTATTTTCAGCGATACATCGATTTTTAAAACCAACGATCCAGACAGTATTTTCAGACTTATACCCTATGGTTCTACCACTCCAGAGCCCAATACTAACTCGGGTTTAATAGTATTAGATGATACTAATCCTTTTGTAGAGCTTGCCTCCGTAGTAGGTTATAATCTAACACCTGGGGCACAAAACATCTATTTAGAAGTGAGCTACCGAACCAATATTCAAGTTGGTTTTGGACTAATTGCAGACTATCCTGGTGCGGGAGACCGACAAGATGTTACCACCGTGGTTTTTCCTAAAGAAGAGTGGAATAAAATTTATATAAACCTTATTACAGAATTCCAAGCATTTCCTAATGCTAACGGCTATAAGGTCTTAATAACAGCTCGTAAACCCTCCGATATTGCGGAAGCAAGAATCTATTTGGATAATATCAAACTGATTTACGAATAGATGAAGAACTCTCGTCTACAGGTTTTTAAGTATCAGTTTTGGGATATTGTAGCCGCTATTTTATCCTACACTACTCTTTTCGTGTTTAGAAAATTGGTGGTTGAATCGGAAAAATTTGGTCTCACTAATTTAGAGTTTACTCAAAACTACTACATAGGCTTGGTGGCAATTCCCTTCTTTTGGCTTACGGTTTACATCATTACCGATTTTTACCGTGACATATACCGTCGCTCTCGCTTAAAAGACCTTTTTTATACTTTCAATACCAGTTTTTTAGGTAGCATTTTTATTTTCTTTGCCTTAATACTAGATGATAGTGTTTCTAATTATACCGACTATTACAGAGGCTTTTTAGTTTACTTCGGTGCTCATTTTTTTATTACGGCTTTGTTTCGCTCTTTAATAAGTACACGCACTGCTTACCGCACACGCAGCGGGAAAATTGCTTTCAACACATTAATGATAGGCAGTAATGCCAAAGCCGCAGATCTTTATGCCCGACTTGAGGCACGAAGTAATCGAAAAACGGGGCATAATTTTGTAGGCTTTGCCAGCGTCGATAATAATATTCGCTTTTTGCTTGAAAAGAATTTAGAGCACCTTGGTAATCATAGTGAGCTCCCAGAAATTATTGCCCGCTACGAAGTGGAAGAAGTAATTATTGCGATTGAGTCTTCCGAACATCATAGGCTAGAAGAAATAGTTAATAACCTAGAGGATACCTCGGTAAAAATTAAAATGATTCCAGACACCTATGATATTATTTCTGGTAAGGTTAGGATGGAATCCATGCGCTCTATTCCTCTAGTCGAAATTAATCACCAGCTCATGCCCGGTTGGCAAATGGTTTTGAAGCGACTTTTTGATATCACGGCTTCCATACTTGTTTTTATCATTCTTTCGCCCTTATTAATCACAGTTATGCTTATTACCAAATTTAGTGATAAGGGACCGATTTTTTTCGCACAGTACCGAGTAGGCATCCACGGTAAGGAGTTTAAGATGTTTAAATTTCGCTCTATGGTTGTAAATGCGGAAGCCGATGGACCGCAGTTAAGCAGTGAAAACGATGAAAGAATTACCAATTGGGGAAGAATAATGCGTAAATATCGCTTGGATGAATTACCTCAATTCTATAATGTATTACGCGGTGATATGTCAATTGTAGGCCCTCGACCAGAGCGAAGGTATTACATGGAATTGATTAGAGATAACGCACCACACTATCGTCATTTACAAAAGGTTAAGCCCGGAATAACCTCATGGGGAATGGTAAAGTTTGGCTATGCTGAAAATATAGAAGAGATGGTAGAAAGACTAAAGTACGATGTAATTTACATTGAGAATATGAGTCTTTTAAACGATATCAAAATCTTAATTTACACTGTAATTATTGTTTTACAAGGCCGGGGTAAATAATTATGGAACAGTACGACTTGGATGCCTTCCGCTTAAAAGCGCAACAGCAAAAAGGTGAAACAAAAAAAATATTTAAAGACCTCAAAAGACGTAAGCCCAAAGAATTAGATCAGCAATTCCATCAGGCTCATGATGCTGTTTTTCAAAAAATCGAGTGCCTTAAATGCGCTAATTGCTGTAAAACCACCGGGCCCTTGTTTACACCGAGCGATATTGGCAGGCTAGCTAAGCATTTTCGTATGAAGCCGATGCAGTTTAGCGAGACCTACTTACGTAGAGATGAAGATGGCGATATGGTTTTAAAAAGTGTTCCTTGCCCCTTTCTGGGTGACGATAATTACTGTAGTGTTTACGATATCCGTCCTAAAGCATGCCGTGAATACCCACATACTGATCACTTTAAGATGCACCAAATCTTAAAATTAACCGAAAAGAACGCTAGTCTTTGTCCCGCCGTTTTTGAAATCAGTAGGGCTCTTGCCTCTAATAAATAGGGCTAACTTTATCCCAATTACAGCCACTAAGCTAGGCTTTCAGTGCTTTTCCTTCTGTTTTATTGCCCAGCATCGGTAGTCTTTTTACCTTAGACCGCCAATCAAAATAAAATGCCGAATACCATCGACTCCCTGCGTTTAAACTTTAACGCAGACTCTCTCTTTCTTTTAAATATTTGCCTAGCTATTATCATGTTTGGCATTGCATTGGACCTTGATTTAAAGGATTTTAAGATTCTTCTAAAAAACCCTAGAGCCGCAATGGTGGGGCTATTGTCTCAGTTTATAATTTTACCCCTTCTCACCTTCCTTTTAATTTTAGTTTGGCAACCACAAGCCAGCGTGGCGCTAGGAATGATTCTAGTAGCGGCTTGTCCCGGCGGGAATATTTCAAACTTCATGAGTCACCTAAGTAAGTCTAATGCTGCCTTATCGGTGGGCTTAACCACCTTAGCAACTTTTGCTAGTCTTCTTATGACACCTATTAACTTTAAGCTTTATGCTTCCCTCTATCCACCCACCGAAGCTCTACTAACTGATATTAATATTGACCCTTGGGGCGTGCTAAGCACTATTTTTACTATTGTACTTATTCCCTTATTGGCAGGCTTGGCTTTTCGACGCTGGAAAAATGCCTGGGCCAAGAAACTCAGTCCCGTCTTTAAAGTAGCGAGTATTATTATCTTTCTGGCTTTTGTAATTATTGCCTTTAGTAAAAATTACAGCTTATTTTTAAACTATATCCAAATAGTGCTTTTATTGGTATTGGTGCACAATGCCATTGCCTTAAGCTCTGGTTACGGTTTAGGTAAAATTTTCGCTTTAAGCAGAAAAGATCGACGAACCATTGCCATCGAAACAGGAATTCAAAATTCTGGTTTAGGCCTAGTCATCATTTTCACCTTTTTTGAAGGATTGGGAGGAATGGCCTTAGTTACCGCATGGTGGGGTATTTGGCATATCATTGCGGGTTTAAGTTTAGCCTTTTTATGGTCTAAGCGTGAGAGCTTTACTTAAAGTTTCAGGTCTTTTAATCTTACCATTTGAAGTATAGACAAAGCTCGGTAAATAATAGACTTGCTTAGGTTTTTCAAATTTATCGAGCCCTTCTAAGGCCTTGCTTAGGCTTAGCTCTGCAAGCTCAACGGACGACTCTATCAGTAAAACCAATTGCTGGCCTAAG